>VBKI01000012.1 GCA_005879535.1 Deltaproteobacteria bacterium
CACGTTCCTGCGGCACCGGACAGCGGACGACGCCGGCAGGCCCAATCCGTTCGCCACCAGCAGAGGCGTCGCGACTTCGATCCTGTACGGAGCGTCCCAGTCCGGCGTCTACGTCCGTGACTACGTCTACCAGGGCTTCAACGAGGACCTGGCGGGCCAGCGCGTGTTCGACGCGGTCCACGCGCACATCTCCGGAGCGGTGAAGCTGGGGCTGAATTACCGGTTCGGGCAGGTCCACCCCTGGTCCACGGAGCACCGCGACCGCTTCATTCCGCAGGTCACGTTCCCCTTCAACTTTGGCGTCCGCGTAAATCCGCTGGTCGCCCTCGGGATCGAAAAAGGGCCGCTGACAGACGGCATCCTCAAGCGGCCGGCAACCGATCCGCTGTTCGTACAGACCGACACTTCGAACGAGTACTGGTGGGCGCAATCCTCGCTGGTCGACACCGACGGCTTCGGCTACGAGGTGAAGCTGCCCAGGAATGCGCGGCATTACGTGGTCGTCGGGCTCCAGCACTTCAGCGGATTCGGTTCGGTCCCGGCACAAGGTCTGTGCCAGCAGCTCAACAATCCCGTCTACGTCGGACCCGCGCTGCGAGCGATCTTCACGGATCTCGACGAGTGGGTGACGAAGGGCATCGCGGCGCCAGAGAGCCGGCGCGCGACGGTGGACGAGGGGCTGCTCGTGCCGCCCGAGGACCGCGAGGAGGTGGGCTTTCCGGCGATCCCGGGTGTGACCTACAACGGGCTCTTCAATGCGCTCGGCGAGCTGGACTTCGGCCCCTCCGTCTCGCAGAACCGTGGGATCATCACCAACTGGGGCCATCCTCCGGTCCTCGCGACCTACCGCGTGCTGGTGCCGCGGGTGAGCGAAGTGGGAATCGATCTCGGCGGCGTCGAGGTTCCCGTGGTGGGCGTTCCCACCGCGACGCTGACCGGATGGAACCTTCGCCGCGCTCCTTACGCCGACGGCGAGCTCTGCGAGCTGAACGGCATGTTCCTGCCCTTATCGACGACGAAGGACCAGGCCAGGGCAGCGGGTGATCCGCGGCCGTCGCTGCAGAAGCTGTACAAGAGTCACGACGGCTACGTGAAAGCCGTCGAGCAGTTCGTCAAGCGGGCCGTGAAGGAACGGTTCCTTCTGCCCGAAGACGCCGACGCTGCCGTGCGCGACGCCGAGGCGAGCGACGTACTCGTCGGCGTCGGTCAGTGATGTACCGGGATCCGGCGAGGAGAGAACCATGACGACTTCATTCATCCGCCTCAGCACATTGCTCGCGGTGCTCTGCATTTCGGCTTCCGCTGCGCGGGCGGGCGACGCGAAGCGCGACGAGAGCGATCCCTGCGAAAGCGTCAAGCCGGCCGCCGCAGGCGGTCCAGTTCCGCACGATGACGAGAAGCTGGTGGTTCGCTGGCTCGGGACCACGAATTACGAGATCTCGTACCGGGGCCAGGTCCTTCTCTTCGACACCTACTTCGACCGCGGCCCGCGCAACCGCCCCATCGGGTTGCTTTCTGCGCAGGTGACTCGCGCGGACGCCATCTTTCTCGGCCACGGCCACTTCGATCACATGAGCGATGCGTCTCGTCGATCGCGCTGCGCCTCGGCATTCGCGCCATCGGCGGCCCGCCGACCTACGAGAAGCTGCTCACGCAGGGGATGACCGACGGCCAGGCCGTGCGCGTGACCGGAACGGGCGGCGAGCGGTTCGCCTTCCGCGGATTCACCGTCGAGGCGGTGCTGGCGCACCACAGCGTATTGCCGGGAGCCACCATCGCCGCGTTCACCACTGCCATCCAGACAGAGCTGGGAACTCCCTCACCCGCCGAGGTCGCCGCCGAAGACGTCGTGCGCGCGCGCGGCACCTTTGACCCGCGCGTCATCACCATCGGCACCATCGCGTATCTGCTCACGTTCGACAGCGGCTTCCGCCTGATCTGGCTCGACAGCGCGGGTCCAATCACGCAGGCGGAGATCGATCTGATGAAGCGCATCGGCCGCACCGACGTTGCCATCGTTGCCTACGTCGGCCACTACGTGCAGGAGACGCAGATCCCGGTGACGATGGCGCTGGTCCAGCTGTTCAACCCCCGCTTCTACCTGCCCGGCCACCACGACGAGATCCGCGACATCTTCCTTGACCTGGGCACCGAGCCGCTCTTCCTCACGCTCCGTGACGAGGCGCGCGTGGAGCCCATCTCTCTGCTCTACCGCGGTGCGGCCTGCTTCAACGTGAAGTCCGGGAAGAGGATCCTGGCCGACCACTGAAGCGGCGGGACAGAAAGACGACCGCTCGCGGGGACATCCGAGCAGCCGGCTACATCGGCGGGACCACCCCGTCCTTGCCGATCGTCAGCCGCTCGGCACGGAGTGTCCCGTCCGCCTGCCGCGAGGCGATCGCGAACAGGTGCACGCCGGGCTTCAGTTGTGACCGATCCGCCGGCTCGAGCTTGACCACCGTCACATCGGGTGGCAGTACGACCGTCTTCTCGCCGTCTTTGTACTTCAGCGTGAGCTTGCGGCCGGCGACTTTGGCCACGGTTGCGTTCGTCATCGTGCTCGGCGACTTCCCGCCTGCCGCACCCACTCCTGTGACCGTCGCGTTGGTCATCGTGCTACCCGGCCGCAGGTCCCATGGCCGATGGCCCTCGCCGGTTCCCCGCATTGACTCGGGAAACAGGTGCACCTCGATCGCGCGGAGCGTGCCGTCGGGCTGGGCGACGGCCGTGGTTCCAATGAAGGCCCCGTCGCGCACGTCGGCCAATTCCGCCTTTTCCGCCACGGAGACGCGAACGTCGTCCGCAAGCTGCAGTTTCAGGGTCTCGCCGCCGCGTGACTTGACCGTGACGGTGTTGCCATCGATTGCGACGATGTCGCCCCGCACGTGCTCCGGCGCCGACTTGCCGGACGACGACACCTGCGCCGTGCCAGCGCCGGCCAACAAGCTCGCCGCGATGAAGGCCAGTTGGTGATGCATGATGTGTACCTCCTCGACTACGCTCGGACGGTATGCATTCGCTCGAACACGAGCATCGTACAGTCGACGGAACGAGCACTCGAGGCGTCGAAGTGCGCGGTTCGTGTGGTTAGCCTTACGCCATGGCGTCTCCTCGCGCCGAGCAGCCGCTCGCCGTCCGGATCACCCACTGGGCCAACGTCCCGTTGCTCGCGATCATGGCGGCGAGCGGGTTGCAGATCCTCGCCGCCTTTCCCGAGATGGGCCCGAAGGGCGCTCCCGCGGGCTGGTATCCGCTTCAGGGCTGGACGCCTCCGGCGTGGATGCGTGCCGGTGACTGGCTCGCAGGTGCGCGCCACGTGCACTTCGGCGTCGCGTGGTTGTTCGTCGCAAATGCATTGGTGTACGTGGTCTGGCTGGCAATCAGCGGGGAGTGGCGGCGCCGCACATTCCATCCCCGGCGCGACGCCGGCAACGCGCTTCACACCACCGCGTGGTACCTGCGCCTTCGCAAATCGCCGCCCGAGCAAGGGCTCTACAATGGGCTGCAGCGTCTCGCCTACACGCTCGTGATCGCGCTCGCCGCGCTGGAAGTTCTTTCCGGCCTGGCGCTCTACAAGCCTGTCCAGCTTTCGGTGCTCGCCGCGCTGTTCGGTGGCTACGAAGGCGCGCGGGCGTTCCATCTGCTCGGGCTTGCGGCCCTGCTCGTGTTTACGGTCGGCCACGTTGCGCTGACGGTGCTTCATCCCCGGGCGCTCGCGTCGATCTTCACCGGAGGACGGCGCGCATGACCGTCTCGAGAAGGACGCTCCTCGGCCTCGCGTTGCTTCCGCTGGGGTGTGACTCAAGCAAACCACACGAGGGTTTTCTCGGGCTCACGGAGCGGCTCAACGACCGCATGCAGCGCGCGTTCTTTCGCCCGGGAAAGCTCGCCTCCGAAGAATCCGCCGGGGCTCTCACGCCGCAGGGAGCCTTTCCGCTGTACAAAGTCGCCGACGAATATCCCGCCGCCCCGGCCGACTGGAAGCTGCGTGTCCATGGCCTCGTGGCGAGGCGGCTCGATCTTTCGCTCACCGACCTCCGCCGCCTGACGCCAACGCAATTCCGCGTCCGGCACCATTGCGTCGAAGGCTGGTCCGCCGTCGCGTCATGGCAGGGCGTGCGTGTCTCGGAGATCGCCCGGCTTTGCGGCGCCGACCCGCGCGCCAGGTTCGTCGAATTCCGCAGCTTCGAGGAGGGCTATCCGAACGCGGGTGCGTCGCCCGTTCGCTACTACTCGAGCTGGGATCGCGAGAGTGTGGAGCATCCGCAGACCATCCTCGCCTACGGCCGCAACGGCGCCCCGCTGTCACTCGAGGAGGGCGCGCCGGTGCGTCTCTACTCGGCGGTCAAACTCGGTTACAAGATGGTCAAGTGGGTGGACGAGGTCGTCTTCCAACCCGTTCGCACGGGCGGTTACTGGGAGGACCTCGGCTACGAATGGTTCGCAGGGGTGTGACCCACAGAGCGTCTTGTACGACGAAGTGAAGTGGCTCAAGTCGCAATAGCCGCCAGCTCCCGCCGGACCTGCCGGACTCCTCGCAGGGCCAGCGCCGACATCACCACGCTGCCCAGAAAGAGCGCAATGGGTCCGAATGGGATGAACGGGAAGAACGGATTATCTCGAACGACGCGAGCTGCTCGTTTGGCACGCATGATGCGATGTTAGAGCCGGTATCGCTCCGTTGCAGCATGCATCCGGGAAAGCGCTCCACCGGACGCCGGAACCAGGTTGCCGGTCGATGATGACGTAGATGAGTCAGACGCCGAGCGCTTTCGCCGCCTTGGCGACGTCGCCCTCGGCCACGAAGACGATGGTGGCGAACTTCCCGCCGATTCCGAACGCGTCCGTCGCTTCGATGTTGATGCCCGCCTTGGCGATCTTCTCCAGCACACTGTGGTAGTTGCCGATTTTGTCCGCGTCCTCTACCCAGAACGCGGCCTCGGTCTTGGGCGCCTTGCCCAGCTTGTTGAGCGCCTGCTTCGCGCGGTCGAGGTCGGCGGTGAAGAAATGGGCCTGCGCTTCCCCGGGGCCCATCTGGTACGCCCAACTCGCGGTGACGTTGACCTTCGCTTCGCGGAATGCACTCAGGACCTGCGCGAGCGCTCCGGGCTTGGGGTCCAGCTTCACGGTCAGCACATCGATCTTCCTTGCGGTGGCCATCTCATCCTCCCTTGCAAGATGCGGGATGCCGCATCTAGTACACCAGCTGGGGCGCCGCCGCATTCGCGTTCCCGGCTAGCTCGCCGGAAGCGGAATCCGGGGTGTCAGAGGCACTGCTACGCGGCGGTGCTTCGAGTCGTGCCGGCGTATGGGGGAAGACGCGCGCGCGGAGGCCGAGAGCGCGACCGGCCTGCACGCGTGAAAGAACTCCGCCCGCCGGCCACGTGCCCTCGGGCGGCCTGCCCGCAAACCAGGCTCAGACCGCTTTCAGTAGCGCAGGCAGGTCGGTGATCTTGTCGACTTCCTTGTCGGGGGCGAACCCGAGCTCGTCCATCGGCTGCTTGCCGCGGTTGATCCAGAAGGTCGCCAGACCGAAGTTCGCGGCCCCCGCTACGTCCCATGCATTTGAAGAGACGAAGCCGGTCGCCTCCCGAGGACTCTGGAGTCTCTTCGGGCCGAGCTCGTAGACGCGGGGGCTGGGCTTGTAAATCTTGATCTCGTCCACGCTGATGATGCGCGCGAGGAAGCGATCGATCCCCGCGCTCTTCGCAGCCGCCTGCAGCATGCGCGGTTCCCCGTTGGAGAGAATGGCGAGCTTGTAGCCCGCCGACTTGAGCTGCTCGAGGCCCGGGGCCACGTCAGGGAACGCGGTCAGGGAGAGATAGGCATCCATCAGCTGCTTGCGCTTGGAAGCATCGAGGTCAAGCTTCAGGCTCTTCGCCGCGAAGACCAGACCATCCTCGGTCACTTTCCAGAAGTTCTCATAGCGTCCCATCAAGCTCCGGCTCCAGGTGTACTGCAGCTGCTTGAGGCGCCAGGTGTTGCTCAGCGCCGTGCCCTGGCCGGGGAAGAGTTGCTCGCCGAGCGACACGACGGAATGGACATCGAAGAGCGTGCCGTACGCGTCGAAGGCGAGGCTCTTGATCTTGTTGAGCTCTGCAGCGCCGCGCGGTGCGCGTTTGCGCTGCGCCTCCTCGGCGGCGGCGGTCTTCGAGGCGAGCGCACCGAAGCTCGCGCCTCCGATTGCGACCATCTTCAAGAAATCGCGTCTCTGTGAGCGCATGTTCGTCCCCCTTTGCAGCGGTCCCGTCTTAGCACCGTCGCGGACAGGCGGCGAGACGGCCATCGACGCTCGCCACCCGTCCAGCGGATGCTTTCAGCGCAACGAGGCAGCGTTAGTCGTCGCCATCTCGCTGGCCCGCGGGGCGATCGTCACGTGCAGCACCTGCTCGACGGATGGATAGCTGAAGCCATCCTTCACGTCCTCGATGCGACGCACCGGCTTGTGCTCGGAGGGACCGGTGTTCGGTGCACTCTGGCGCGGGGCCTGGTTGGGACCGAAGCCTGGCTCCTCGTTTACCTCGGTGCCGGCATCCCAGAGATGGAATCGGCTCGTCACGTCACCGCTGATGGGAGCGCCATTCTCGAACAGCGCGATTCCATCGTCCGACGGCGCGTAGAACAGATCGTTGGACTGACCGAACATCGTCGTTACGGTCAGTCGTTCCCCCGGCTTCGCCTGGACGGTGAACTCATACGCTTTGCCGGGTAGCGCCGGCCCGGCCTTGTCGTCGCCGACCGGCGTGTTGAACACTCCGCTCGCTACGACGCCCTTCATCTTCTTCACCGACGCCGCGAGCTGCGAGGGGTTGCCGTCCTCGGCCTGGGCCTCGAGGCCCTGTCCGCGATCGGGCTTGCCGCTCGTGAACACGACGCGCTTGCCGGCGTGGACGATCCAGAGCCCAGGCGAGTGCGGCGCTGGCGCAGTATCTCCGCTCGAGGAGCGCAGCGTGGTCCCGGTCGAGACGTTCTCGATCCGGACATGGAACGTGGTCCTGCCGTCGGCCGCAGCAGCGGCGCCGGCGATCCCGCAGGTCATCATCAACAGGAATGCAAAGCGAAGCATGGGAATCCCTCTCTGGTTTGTGTAGCGTGGGCTTGCGATCAGTCGAAGACTCTCAGCGCGGCGTTACAGCGCGCACCTCTCAGCGGGCCGCTCCCACCAGCTGGACCATGCCTCCGGGACGGATGCCCGGCACCGAGAGCCGGATCCGGTAGAGCGCGCTGCGCGCGGCCAGATACAGCGTCCGCCCGTCGCTGTCGCCCCACGCCATGTTCGCCGCGAGCTGCTCGGAAACGATGGTTCCCAGATGCTTGCCCTCGGCCGAGACGATCCACACGCCGCCCGGCCCCGAGACGTAGAGGTTCCCGCGCTGATCCACCTTCATCCCGTCCAGCGCCTCCTCGCCGGGCGCGGCCGACATGTCGAAAAAGACGCGACCGCCGGACAAGCCGCAGTCGGGCGCCACTTGATAGCGCATGACGACCTTGCGCTGAGGGTCCCAGTTGGTCACGTACAGGAACTTCTCGTCGGGCGAGAAGGCGATTCCGTTCGGCCCGATCAGATCGGTGGAGACGAGCTTCAGCCCGCCATCCTTGAGACAGAAGACGCCGCTGTAGGGAAGCTCCTTGCGCGGGTCGTCGTAGACGCGAGGCAGCCCGAATGGCGGATCGGTGAAGTAGAGCGCGCCGTCCGACCGGTAGACGAGATCGTTGGGGCTGTTGAGCCGCTTGCCCTGGTAGCGATCGGCGAGAATCGTCAGAGCGCCGGTCCGCTCCAGCCGGGTGACGCGGCGGTTGCCGTGCTCGTCGACGGTGAGCCGGCCCTCACGGTCCAGCGTCAGGCCGTTGGACCCCGGCTGGTGGTACTCGCCGACGTCCGCGCCCTTGTAGCCGCTCTTCGTGCGGTACACAGACACTTGCCCGTCCGGCGTCCAGCGGTAGATGCGATTCGCGTTGGGGTCGCTGAAGAGCAGGTACCCATCGGGATGCCACACCGGTCCTTCGATGAACTCGAATCCTTCGGCGAGCTTTTCGATGCGGGCGTCCGCGGGAACCAGCTCATCCAGCGCGGGATCGATGCGGGCAATCGACCCGAAGCTGCGCTTCTCCGCCGCCGGCCGATGCAGCTCGAGCGTGGCCGAGCGGATCCAGAGGAAGTTGTCGGGCCCGATGGAAAGCGGACCGTTGGCTGCGAAGACGGCGATGCGGAACTGCTGCCCTGGCTTCGCCTCGCGCGTGAGCACCACGCGATTGGGCGCGTTGAATCCGCGCACGACCGCGCCCCCGCTCTGGCCGAGCATCGGCGAGAGCTTTCCGTCGACCCAGACCTCGGCGTAATCGTCGACCACCACCTCGAAGACGAGGGTGCCGCCCTTCACCTCGGTGGTCCCGATGCGCTCCGGCACGTTGAGGGTCAGGCGATACCATCCGAAGCACACCTTGCCGTTGCCGCGCCGCTGTTCGAGGGCGGTCGCGGCGACGACCTCCCACTTCGAGTCGTCGTCGTCCGCGCGCGGCGAGAACTGCTGCGAGCGTACCGGCTTGCCGGAAGCCCGCAGATCGGGGCCGGGCGCGCGCGCATCTACGGTCGTCAAGGATGCGTCCCGATATCGCCAGGAACCCGCGACGGAAGCGAGCGCTGCCGGATCGGCGAGATCGACGATTGCGGCTGGCAGACGGTACGCGTCGTCGTAGGGCGCAGGCGCAACGGGAGCCGCGACCAGGACGGCTAGCAGAGTGACCGTGCCCATCAGCGCACCTTCACGACGTAGTAGTTGAACGGCGCCGAAGCCTGCTGGAACCAGTGAGGCACGCCGCTCGGCACCACGACCACGTCGCCTTCCGCGAGATGGCGCGTGTCGCCACCCTGCAAACCGGCGCCGCGGATCTCGTCCGGCTCGATGGTCTGTCCCTCGAGGACCGTCCCTCCGGTCACGAGTGTTGCCTTGCCGTGCAGCACGTGGATGATGTCCGTGTCGCGCAGGTGGACCTCGGCCTTGCCGGCGCCGTCGCGGTGGCTGGCGTGCACCTTGTAGTTCGCTACCTCGACCAGCGGTCGGCCCTTGACGAACGCTTCCGCCACCTCCGCGCCTCGAAAGTAGGTGATCGACATCGTCGCGCCAGCACCGGTGACGGCGGCGGCGCCCGCCAGGGCAAGCTCCTCGTCCTGTTGCGCGCTGTTGGCGCCGCTCACGCCGATCGCGCCCACGATCTGGCCCTCGATGACGATGGGTACGCCGCCGATCAGCGGCGTGAAGTCTTCGACGGCGGTCATCGCAGTCCGTCCCTTGTTGATCAATTCCTCGAAGAACCGGGTTGGCTTCTTGAAGAGCGCCGCGGTGCGCGCCTTGCCTATGGAAACGCGCGCGCCGGCGGCGAAAGTGCCCTCGAGGCGCTCGAGCGCCATCAGGTTCCCGCCATCGTCGACGACCGCGATGATGCCGCCGGCCTTGTTGCGGCGGGCCTCGGCCTCCGCGGCGGCGATGGCGCGACGAGCGCCCTCCAGCGTGAGGACTTTCTTTTCCACAATCTGCGCGTGCGCACGGCCGGCAACCAGCGCGCCGAGCGCGGCGGCGACGAACCTTGCCCGAACCATCGGAAACACCTTTCGCGCGCCTCGGCGCGCCGTGAAGAGAAGGCCGATCCGCGGCGCCGCGGTCCGGGGAATCCGCAACGCCGCGCTCGGGGACTACGAGGCTTCCGGAAAGGCGTCGATCGCGAACGACGATCCGTTACACGGCTCGCCATTGAAGGGCCAGAGCTAGCGCAGTCCCTGCAAACAGCGCCTCGTGGAATCGCGCCGTCCGGACCTGGAATGTCAGAGGGCCCTGGTACGCTCATCAAATGAGCGATGCGTGCACCGAGCTCGATGCGAGGCTGGAAGCAGTGGCGAGTGCCGCGGCTCCGCTGCCCTCGCGGCTTCCGCGGGTGCGGGATCCAGTCCTCGGTCGCTGGATGGCGCACCAGATGGATGCGCTGCTCCGGAACGTTACCGCCGGTTATGGCGCCCTCGACGTCGCCATCGGCGAGGGCCTGGACGCGTTGAACGTCGGACGGCGGGCTCGGCGACTACGCCCGGGAAGAGCTCGGGATCAACGCGAGCACGGCGGTGAAGATGGCGCGGCTGGCGCGAAGGCTCCGCGACCGGCCGCTCTTGAGAGAAGCGGTCCCGCGAGGGGAGGTGAGCGTGCGCAAGGCGGAGACCGTCGCGCCGGTGGCGATGGGCGATGACGAGGCGCGGTGGATCCTGCGGGCAAAGGCGGAGACGGTCCGATCGCTCAAGGCCGCCGTGAAGGCGCCCGCGATCAGGAGGAGGAGGAGGAGGAGGCGACATC
Source organism: Deltaproteobacteria bacterium (assembly GCA_005879535.1). Classification (NCBI taxonomy): domain Bacteria; kingdom Pseudomonadati; phylum Myxococcota; class Myxococcia; species Deltaproteobacteria bacterium. The sequence continues at coordinate 10,338 of VBKI01000012.1, forward strand.
TGGTTGAGCAATCGCCATGCCGCGCGAAGAGCCTTTCCATTCAGCGTTCCGCGTCGACTCGAGTGCACCTGCGCGTCCGCTTGTCGCGTACGGGCTGGTACGGCGCGCTTCTCGCACATCCGAGTACAG
>VBKI01000013.1:0-1329 GCA_005879535.1 Deltaproteobacteria bacterium
AATCGCGCGAAGAACCGCCGGGTGGAGTTCGTCGTGCTCGACGGGCCCAAGCCGGACGTTGCGCAGCACTGATCCTGTTCCAAGCTCCGCACTGTACTCGGATGTGCGAGAAGCGCGCCGTACCAGCCCGTACGCGACAAGCGGACGCGCAGGTGCACTCGAGTCGACGCGGAACGCTGAATGGAAAGGCTTTTCGCGCGGCATGGCGATTGCTCAACCAGATGTCGCCGCCTCCGTGCGGCAGAGGAGGCTCCATGAAACCGAATTCGCTCTTGCTTCTGGCCGCGCTGCTCGCCGCCGCACCCGCGTTCGCGGCGGGCACGTTGCCGGAGAAGGCCAACGCGAAGGCGGCCGCTCACGCCGCGCTCGCCGACGGAACCGACGACGTGAGCAACAAGCCTACGACGTTCCCGAGCCAGGCTCAGGCGTCGGATCAGGCGCGCAAGGTGGCGTTCGGGGTGAAGGGCGCCGACGAACGCGCCGCCCACAGCAAGGCGGGGCAGCATGCTGCCGATCAGGCCGGCGACGAGAGCGCGAATCGCTCGGCCCAGGGCGCTGCGGCGAGCGCTGCGAAGAGCGCCAACGCCAACAGCCAAGCGGCCGCGGGTCTTACTCGCGCCACCGGGGCGAGGAACAGCCTCCCGGCTGGGACGCCTCCTCCGGGCCGCGGCAAATAAGCACGCAAGAGCAGTACGGGGGGCCGGCGCGCGGAGGGGCGCGCCGGCCCTCGTTTCATTCTCCACTCGAATCGTCCTCTTCCGTCCTCGCGGACAAGCTCTGAATCGTGGAGTACAAGCGCCGCCGGGTGATCCCAAGCAGGCGCGCCGCGGCCGCCTTGTTCCCACCCGCCCTCTCGATGGCCGCGTCGATCAGCTCCCGTTCGAACTCGTCGAGGTTGAAGCCTTCGCGCAGCACGTCGGCCGCGCGCTGGCCGCGCATCTCCGATCGCTCGGAGGCGCGTCCCAGCCTGCCGAAGTGCTCCGCGCCAATCTCGTCGTCGCCGGCGAGGATCAACGCGCGCTCCAGTGCGTTCTCCATCTCCCGCACGTTTCCCGGCCAGGCATGATCGTGCAACCGGTCGCGGGCTGCCGCAGACAGCCTGGAGGGAGGGACACCGCGCGACGACAGGAAGCGGTCCGCCAGCGGCAGGATGTCCTCGCGTCGGTCTCGCAGCGGCGGCAGATGGATCGCGAAAACGTTGAGCCGATAGTAGAAGTCCTCGCGGAAGGTGCCCGCCTTCACCGCGTCATCGAGATCGCGGTTGGTCGCCGCCACCACCCGCACGTCCACCTTGCGCGTCTGCGTGGACCCCACCGGCACGAACTCGCG
>VBKI01000013.1:1356-7563 GCA_005879535.1 Deltaproteobacteria bacterium
CCCGTGTCCGCCGCGGCCAGATGTCCGATCTTGCGCTCGTGCGCTCCGGTGAAGGCGCCCTTTTCGTGCCCGAACAGCTCGCTCTCCAGCAGCGCCTCTGGCAGCGCCGCGCAATGCACCTCGACGAGCGGGGCCGCCGCGCGCTTGCTCGAATAATGGATCAGGCGCGCCAGCTGGTTCTTTCCCGTTCCGCTCTCGCCGAGGAGCAGCACGCTGGCGTCGGTCGCGGCCACCCGCCGGGCCGCGGCCAAGACGTCCTTCATCGCGGCGCTCTCGGCCACCAAGCCGGGCGTCAGCCGCTCCACCAGCCGGTCCGCCTTGCGGTGCGCGGCGCGCTGGTCCGCGAGCCGTTGCACCCGCAGGCGGAGCTCCTCGAATGCGAAGGGCTTGATCAGGTAATCCGCGGCGCCTGCCTTCATCGCCGCGACCGCGCTCTCCGCCGTCGCGTGCGCGGTCATCAAGATCACCTCGGCGGGCGGGATCCGGGCGCGCGCCGCTTGGAGCACGCCGAGCCCGTCCATGTCGGGCATCCGCAGATCGGCGACGACGATCTCGAACGCCTCCTTCTGCAGCTCGGCGAGGGCCGCCCGGCCACCGCCAGCCCGGGTCACTGCGTGGCCGTCCAGCGCCAGCGCTTCCGACACGAGCTTGCCGAGCTTCGGTTCGTCGTCGACGACCAGGACGCGGGCCATGAGGCGTTCCTTCAGGACACGACGGGCAGGCGAACCTGAAAGGTCGCACCCGGCCGTCCGTCGCCGATCAGATCGAGGATGCCACCGTGCCGTTCCACGAAGCGCCGGGACAGCGCCAGCCCGAGCCCGGTCCCACCTTCCCTGCCGGTCACGAACGGCTCGAACAACCGGACCCGGATCTGTGGGGGCACGCCCGGCCCAGAGTCGTGCACGGTGACGCGCACCTCGCTGTCCGCGGCAACCGCGGTCAGCTCGATTTCACCGTTCCGCTGCGCCTCGGCGGCATTGGAGAGCAGGTTCGCGAACACCTGCCGCAGCCTGCCGCCGTCCCCTTCGATGGGCGGCAGCTGTCCAATGGAAAGACGTACGCGCACCGGAAACGCCGCTTCCGCGGCTCGCGCGGCGTCCTCGAGCACGTCGCGGAGATCGATCCGCGTGCGGACGATGGCGCGATCGCCGGCGACGTCGAGGAAGTCTTCGGTGAGCCGCTTGAGCCGTTCCACCTCGCCGAGCATGTCCTGCAGGTCGGACGCGCCGCGCTCGCCCAGTGCCGGGCCGGACCGCTCGCGCAACAGGTCGATGGTGCCGCGGATCACCGCGAGCGGGTTGCGGATCTCGTGCGCTGCCATCGCCGCCATGCGGGACATCGCCTCGCCGCGCGCCGCCCGCTCAGCGGCCTCCGTGCGGGCCCGCTCGGCCCGCGTCCACCGCCAGGCCACGAGCGCCAGTGCGAACGCTCCGGCAACGGCGAACCCCACTCCCAAAGCGAGCGCCGGACGCAGCCCGCGCCGCGCGCCGGCGAACGCCTGACCGGCCTCGAGCGCCAGCACCGCGCGCACGCTGCCGTCCGCGGCGCGGACAGGAAAGTAACCGGTGGCCACGCCCTCTTCCCCCAACGCGAAACCGGCGCCGATCCCGGAATCGCCTTCGAACGCGCGCCGGACACGGGAGAGGTCGACGCGCAGCAAATCTGCCCTCCGGCCGGCGGGCCCGGCGGCATCGGCGAGGACCGTCAGATCGCGATCGAGGAGGAAGGCGCCCTCGAGCTGGTTGGCCTGCATGAGCCGCTGGAGTTGACTCGCGGACGGCGCGGTGTTTTGCAGGAGACCGGCCGCCGCTTCGCCCGCGCCGCGCAGCCGCTCGTCGAGCACCTGGTCGAGGGCGCGGGTCGCGCTGGCATGGAGGAAGGCCGTCGCGGCGAGCGAGCCGGCCAGCCCGAGAACGGCGGCGGCGACGGCGACCAGCGCGGACCGTTTCCTCACAGGAGCCCCGTCACCAGGGTCAGGGTCAAACCCGCGGAGAGTTCGGTGTATGCGAAATCGGGGACGTTGGAAAACGCCCTGCGCGCCGCCAGCCAGAAGCGGCCGGTCCAGCGATCGGCGAGGTCCAGCTCGGCGGCGGCGGCGCCGTCCAGATATGTGTCCGCGCGCGTGGCTGCCAAGGTTGGGTCCAAGTTGTCATAGTGCCTGCGCAACAGGCCTGCGTCGAAGACAAACCGCAGCCTGGACGTGGCGGCAAACCGCGCGAACGCGCGCGGACCCTGCTCGAGATACTTGAGGGTCGCGTCGTCGGTCCGATCGCGCGTCAGCGCGTAGGCGAGCCCGAACGCGGAACCGCCGGCGAACCTCCACTCTCCCGACAGCTCGCCGACCTGTCGGATTCCGGAGTACGGCGCCGCGGCTCCGGTCAGGAACGAGTCAAATCGGACGGCGTAGCTGGCAGCGAGCGAGAGCTGCTGGAACGTCCAGCGCGCTTCCGCCTGCAACCGGTGCGCCGAGAGGTAGCCATCGCCTCCGAGGGACATGAAGTCGTACGCATAGCCGACGAGGACATGGCGCGGCTCGCGCCCGAGCTGCCATCCCGCCCCTGCCTCGACGACTCCGAGATCGAACTGGGTGAAGCGCCCCAGCTTGCGATAGGTGCCGCTGGCGCTCACGAATGGACCACTCTCTCCCGAGGGCCGCAACAGCACGCCGGCCGCGATCGTGCCCGCGCTATCCGCGCTGCCGCCGGACGTCGGCGAGCCGTCGGGAGCGAGGTCGACGTTCGAATCTCCCGACGGCCCGGCCAGCAAGGAGAGCACGACGCGCCCTTCCCGCCGCGCGAGCCGGACGAGACTCGTGGCGGTGGGCGCGAGCGTGGGATCCCTGGCCGCAGCCGCCTCGAAGTTCCGCGCGGCCGCCTCGCCTCCGCCCTCCCTCAAGGAGATCAGACCGAGAAAGAGCTGGGCGGAAGGCGCGAGCGCCGGATCCCGTTCCGCCTCGCGAAACAGGGGCACAGCCTCTTCGTCTTCTTGCAGCTCGTAATGACAGATCCCCTGCAGCAAGGCCGAGGCGGGATCCGGACCCAGAGTGCGGATCTGTCCGAACAGCTCGATCGCGCGGCGGCGGTCGCCGCTCTCCATCCGGCGCAAGGCTTCGCCGAACGCATTGCCCTCCGTGCTACGGCGGCACAGTGCGAGCAAGCCCGCACGCGCTTTCGCATTCTGCGGATCGGCGCGCCATGCGCTGCGGTACGCAGCCGCGGCGGTATCGAGCGCTCCGTCGCGCTGCTCCTTCTCGGCGACTTCCAGGTAGGCCTCCGCGGCGACCGTGTCGCGCTTCTGCGCCGGTTCCACGGGCGCGCAGGGATCGAGGCCGCCAGCGACCGCCAGGAGCACGGCGCCGATCACGGAGCCAACTCCTTGCGCAAGCCGGACAGGGAGGCGCGCGCTTCGCCCTGCCGGTGGTGATCCGGCCGGCGCGCGGCGAGCGCCGAGGCCTCGCGATAGTAGAGCGCGGCGAGAGCGTGGCGGCCTCCCTTGCGCGCCTCTTCTCCGCGAGAGTGATACCAGTCGATCGAGTCAACGGAGGGCTCGGAGGACAGGAGCGTGGCGATGTCCGCGCGCATCTTCCGCGCCTGGGCGCTGATGCGCGGGCCGGTCCGATCGCCGACTCCGTCCAGCAGGGCGTCCGCGCAGAGGAAGAGCCGCGCGTCGTAGCACGCCAGCGCCCGGTAGTAGTCGAGGAGCGGGTCGGCGGCGGAGGGAGCGGCGCGCTCAGCGGCGGCGAAGCCCTCCAGCGCGTCTTCGGGCCGCTGCAACTTCACGAGCGTCGCGGCTGCGTACCAGTCGGCGTCGCCGCCGGCGCCGAGCCGCGATGCGACCATGAACTCGACGTAGGCTTCCTGGAAGCGCCGCTCGCGGAATAGCTGCGCGCCCGCGAGCAGATGGTCCTCGCCGGCTGCGAGCACACCGGGGGCGAGACACACGAGCGTGAGCAATCCAGCGAACTTCACCGGGTGCTACCTGGGGGGGCCTGGAGGAGTTGCCGGGTTCCTGCCCGGACCGTGTGGCTTCTTGCGGGCCTGATCGGCGCGCTCCTGCCCGGCGGCTGCGTGGCTGTCGGCGTTGGCGTTCTTCGCAGCGCTCGCGGCCGCGCCCTGGGCGCTGCGGGCGGCGGCCTCCGACTTTGCGGCGGCCGCGGCGCCGTTCGCGCTCGCTCCGGACTGATCGCGCGCCATGCGGTTCGGGTCTGTTTCTTTTCTGGACCGGCTCGGGAAGGCCGGAGGAAGAGACGGCGCAGTGGCTTCTTGTTCTAGGGCAGCGCGCACCGCTGCGCGCGCCTCCTCGGCCTGCGCGCTGCGGGCGGGGCTGGCCGCGGCGAGCAGGACCGCGAGCGATTGCCAGGAGAGGAATCCCATGAGCCTTCGGCGCAGCAACATGTATGCCTGACCCATCTCCCTGAGCGATTGGCCACCGCACCAGCGCGGCGCACCAAGAAGTACAGGTCCATGTACCATGCGGTACAGGCGCGCCGCCCCTTCTCTGGTCGTTCAGAGGGAGGACGAATGGCGGAGATTTTGCTGGAAGGCGAGCCAACCTACCGCGGAGCCATCGTGCGCACATCGCTCGTCGTCCTCTTGTTCTCGGTCCTCGCCGTTTCTTGCGGCGGATCCAGCAAGGGTATGGGTCAGCTGAAGATCTCGCTGACCGATGCACCCAGCGACCTCGCCAACGTCAGCCAGGTCAACGTCACGTTCGACGAGATCCGCGTGCACGACGATGCCTCGACGTCGTTTCCCGATGGCGGCGCGCCCGATGCCGGCGCAAGCGAGGATGGGAGCAACACCAGCGGGTGGATCGTCCTGTGTACCGATACGCAGACCATCGACCTGCTCTCGCTGACCGGAGGCCGGTTCACGCCCCTTTGCTCGCGGCTGGCGGCTGACGGAGGCGTGGAGGAGATGCCCGTGGACGTGCCGGCCGGCAACATCTCGCAGGTGCGCTTGCACCTGGTGGGTGCTCAGCTCGTGTTCAACGACGCGACGCCCAGCACCGACGTGACGGTCCCGAGCGGGACGACCAGCGGTCTGAAAGTCGATGTGAACCAGACCGTGCCGCAGGGCGGCGTGCTGGAGATCAAGCTGGACTTCGACGCGGCGCAGTCGATCCACAAGACCGGCAACGGGAAGTACCTCATGCAGCCGGTGATCCGCGTCGTGCCCTGATCAGACCTTCATCTTTCTTCCCATGACCAGCACCACCGCGCGTTTCACGCGGCTGCCGCCACGTAACTGCGCCGCAGACCGAACTCCCAGACGAGTTTGTCCGGCGCCGTGCCGGTGACTCGCATCCGGCCGCCGTGGATGCCGTGGAGGTGGTGGGCGGCGCAGAGACTGATGAGGTTTTCCGGGTCGTCGCTTCCTCCCTGCGAGCGGGGCTTGATGTGATGCGCGTGCACCGCCGCCCTGCTGCAGCCCGGCACCTGGCAGAAGTGCCTGTCGCGAGCGCGGATGCGCCGCTGCAATGTGTTCGCCTGCTTGAGCTGCGCCCTCCAAGTCTCGATGAAGTGCTCCGCTAACGCGACCAGGCACTCTCCCGCCGACAACCACCGCTTTGCCGCAGCGCGGGCAGCGCGAAATGCCGCCTTCACGACCTCCGCGACGCTCACCGTCATCCAGACGCCGAAGGTCCCGCGCGCGCACATCTGCGCCTCGTCCTTGTCCTGCATCGCACGACGCAGCGCGACGCAAGTCATGGTTTCCGCCTTCTCAACCCAGTCCCGCACCTCCTCTCCTTCCGCATGCCGCGCGATGATCCGCGCCTTCTCGTAGCTGATCCGCTTCTCGCTTAGCGCCCGCCGCAGCACCGGGATCCGGTACAGGCTGCGCTCGAGCGCGATGCGCTGCACGACGGTGCGCTCGGCCATTCCCAGCCGTTCCTCGCAGTAGTGACGGAAGCTGGCGAACCGAGGGGCTCCCAGGCGCGGCTTTGCCTGAACAGCGTCGCCACTTGCCCGAATACCTCATCCCAGCGGGCGCGCTTCTCCAAGTGCCGCTTCAGCTCTGCGTCGATGCGCCAGGGATCGATCTCCCCGCTGGACTGTGGCGCTTTGAGAGCGTCGACCGCCGCGAGATCGGCCCATTGGCGGTTTTCCCGCTCCAGCCGCTCCTTGAGGGATTCGACGTCGTCCTCGGAAGCGAACAGCACGTCGTCCGCGTGCTCGTCGGCAGGCGCCGGATGCGAGCTCAGGTG
>VBKI01000014.1 GCA_005879535.1 Deltaproteobacteria bacterium
TCGCCAGCAGCGACTTCTCCGGCGACTGCAGCACGGTGATGTCCTTCAAGGGATTGCCGTCGACCACGAGCAAGTCCGCAAAGGCATCCGCCCGCAAGCACCCGAGCTTGCCTTCCCTGCGCAGCACCCGCGCCCCCACCGACGTCGCCGACCGGATGATCTCCATCGGCGACAGCACCTGCGCCCGCAGCACGAACTCCCGGCTCTGCTCTGCCTGCAGCGGCCCGAGCAGGTCCGTCCCATACGCCACCGGCACACCAGCGCGCTTGCAGATCTCCAGCGACCGCAACCCTCCGTCGATGACCAGCTCGTTCTTCGCCAGCATCTCCGCCGGCATGCCCAGAGCGCCGGCGCGCTCCCTCATCGCGTAGTACGTCACCAGATTCGCGACCAGCAGCATCCCCTTGCTCGCCATCAGCTTGGCGCGCGCGTCGTCGATCAGGTTGCCGTGCTCGATCGTCCGCACCCCGGCGTGCGCGGCCCGCTCGATCGCCTCCGGCGTATACGCGTGCGCGCAGACGTACCGGCCGAACGCCTGCGCCTCCTCGACGGCAGCGGCCACCTCGCCGGGCGAGAACTGCAGGCTATCGAGGGGATCGTACGGAGACGCGACCCCGCCGGACATCATGATCTTCACCTGGTCGCACCCCTGCCGCATCTCCTCCCGCACTACCTTGCGCACCTCCGCCTCGCCGTCCGCCGTCGCCATCGCGAACGCGAGCGCATGGCAGCACCCGCACCGAGCCCCGGAGTCCGTGCGCCGGCGCGCGTCCGCGTGCCCACCGGTGGGTCCGATCGCCCGCCCGGAGATGAACAGCCGCGGCCCTTCGATCAGCCCCTGGTCCACGGCCGCCTTCAATCCCCAATCCGCGCCCCCGGTATCGCGGACCGTCGTGAACCCCCGCTCGAGCATCGCCTTCAGCGCCACCACCGCGCGCGCCGTCATCAGCGTGAGCGGGACGTTCTCGAGCTGCCGGATGAACACCTCGCTCAGGATGACGTGGGCGTGGCAGTCGATGAGCCCCGGCATCAGCGTCCGGCCACCGCAATCCACGGCAGCCGCGTCGCTCGCCCGGATGGGCCGCTCCGAGACTTCGCGGATGGTCTCACCCTCGACCAGGATCTCGCAGCCGCCGAGCAGCTCGTCCCGTTCGGGGTCGAGCATCCGGAAGTTCCTGAACAGGGTCTGGGTCATTTGCCGCCTCTCGGGTAGATTCGGACCGCGCGCGAGACCCTAGTGGATCTCCCCGGAAGGGAGAAGCCGATGGAAGCCGACCTGAGCACGCTCAAGCGCATCGAGCGGTTGCCGTTCTCCCGCTTCCATTGGCGGCTGCTCTGGATGGGCGGGCTCGGATACACCTTCGACGCGATGGATGGGGCGATGATCGCCTTCATCCTCCCCGTCGTCTCGTCGCTCTGGGGACTGACGAATCAGCAGACCGGCATTCTCGGCAGCTCGTTGATGATCGGGTACCTGTTCGGGGCCTTCTTCGCGGGCACGCTGGGCGATCTGATCGGCCGGCGGGCCGTGATGATGTACGCGTTGGGCATCTACTGCGTCGGCACGCTGGTCGCGGCCTTTGCCCAGAGCTGGCAATTCCTCTTCGCCTGGCGGGTGATCGCCAGCTTCGGCACCGGCGCGGAGAGCGCGATCATCGCGCCGTTCCTCGCCGAGTTCATCCAGCGGAAGTATCGCGGCCGGTTCGTCGGCAGCCTCTCCGGCTTCTTCTCCTTCGGCTTCGTGTTCGCGGCCCTGCTCGGGTACTTCGTGGTCCCGCGCTCGCCGGACGGCTGGCGCATCATCCAGATCATCGGCGCGGTGCCGATCCTGATGCTGCTCTGGTGGCGGCGGTCGTTGCCGGAATCTCCGCGCTGGCTGATCCAGCGAGAGCGATCCGAAGAGGCGGCGGCGGAGGTGCAACGCATCGAAGCGCGGCTGACCGAACAAGAGCTCGCAGCGCTGCCACCGCTACACAGCGTCGAAGTGCCCGCGGTCGCCGCCGCTCAGGGCGGCACGTTCGCGAAGAACCTGGCCGCGCTCTGGAGCGGCCCGATGGCGCGCACCACGCTCATGCTCTGGGTCCTCTGGATCGCGATCACCTTCTCGTACTACGGCTTCTTCACCTGGATCCCCACGCTGCTGGTGAAGCAGGGGATGACCATCACCAAGAGCTTCGGCTACAGCATCGTCATCTACCTGGCGCAGATCCCGGGCTACTACTCCGCCGCGTTCGTCTCCGAGAAGCTCGATCGGAAGTGGACGATCGTGGCGTACATGCTGCTCGGGGGCGTGTCCGCGTATCTGATGTCCCAAGCCCGGTCGGATGCAGCGATCACCCTCGCGGGATTCTCGCTCTCGTTCTTCATGAACGGCACCTACGCCGCGATCTACGCCTACACGCCGGAGCTGTACCCGACCGCGTTCCGGACCACGGGCATGGGCGTCGCCTCTGCCTTCGGCCGCATCGGCGGGCTCTCCGCGCCCATCGTCATCGGCTACACCTTCTCCCGCATCGGATTCGGCGGCGTCTTCCTCATCACTACCGTCGTCCTGGTGGCCGGAGCGCTGGCCGTCGCGCTGCTCGGCATCGGCACGGCGGGGAAGAGCCTGGAGCAGATCACGCGGGAATTGGAGGATACGGCCAGGCGGCCTCGACGTGAGCCGCTCCTACAGCACCCCTCCCGAGCTTCACCTCGGCCACTGTCTTACGGGCTCGAGGAGTTCAAGGTGTGAGATTCAGAACGGCCTGGCCATGCGCGAGGTCTGCTGGGACTGACACGTGGTCGTGCACTACCAGCCAGACGCCATCGATTCGCCGGAAGCACGCCGTCCAACGCACCCACAGGTCGCTGATGTGACCGCTAGCCAGCGTCCCGCTCACGTGGTTGACGCTATGAACGAAGGCCAGATCGCCTTGCGTCGTGACGTTCAAGTCGCGTGCCTCATAGGCGATGGCGCCAGTATGTGCAGCGAAGAATGCTTGCCAGGCACGACGTTTGTTATCAGCCCCGGCGTATCGCAGGGGCGGATCGACATCGAATGAAACGATGTTGGGTGCATAGAGGGACATGACGCCGTCGATGCTCTTCGCGCGAACCGCCTTCGTATAGTCCTCTACGCCCTATCGGATGAGGCCTTCAGCCACGGCTTCCTCCTTCTCACCCCGGGAGAAGTGCTGCTCGATCGAAGCCCTTTGCGCATACGCGTTGGTTTGTGGCTGACACGCAGCACACAGAGCGAGCGCCGATATCCTCAAACCAGAGATTCTGAGTTTCATACCGTGCCTCCGGCTTCGCCATTCTGAACACCGCCAGAGCGTCACGACCCGAGCAGGTTCCGCTCCGCCAACGCCAGGATCGCCGCGACGTCCTCCGATGCCTCTACGGCGCCCGGCACCCGATGCGCATGCTGGGAGAGGTCCTTCGCATCTGGTTCACCTCCCACCGCCGCCCATCGAAGCGGCTCCGCCAGGTCTCTCCGGCAGCGTCGATCAGGTGCGCCCTGGGAAGGCCCCCCGCCGGCAGCGCTCTTCATCGCACCCGCAAATGTGCACGAGCTACGGGCTCCAGATGCCGTCGCGAGGCTGGGCCGCTGCGCGGTGTCAGACCCCTTCGCTAGCGTGCATCGACAGAGCGAAAAGCGCCGACCGCGCGCGAGGAGGAAGTCATGACCGTCATCAACCTTCAGGACCAGCGTAAGGCGCGCCGGCGCGCCCGGTTTGAAGAATTTTGCGCCGCCCAGGAGCGGGCG
>VBKI01000015.1:0-498 GCA_005879535.1 Deltaproteobacteria bacterium
GCCTGTGGCCGGGCCGTTCGGACCGCTGCTGGTGCTGGGAAAACCGACCGCCTTCACGCGGCCGTAGTATCGGTCGTAGCCGTACTCGACCGCGAAATCGCGTGAGTTCCACACCCCAGCGTTTGCCGGCACATGGGTCACTACACGCCAGGGTCTCAACAACGAATCGTACTGGTAGTCGCGATGGAAGTAGTCGGCAGCGCCGTCCAGTGCGCTTTGGGCAACGTCCAACGCGCCAAGCATCGACCCCAGCGTTCCCGGCTTATTGTTTAGGTCGTATTGCCAGTTTGCTTCGAGCAAGCCTTGGGTGTCAGTCGGCCTCTTGACGAACCTACGTTGCAGTCGCCCGATCAAGTCATATTGATACCCTAGGAGGGTCGCTCGAGCATCGGTTTGCGTTCGCGGATGACTCAGGCCGTCCCAGGTGTATGACCATGTTCCGCGATCCGGATCGACGACAGACGTCTTGCGACCGAGATCGTCGTAGGTGACGCTGAT
>VBKI01000015.1:589-1074 GCA_005879535.1 Deltaproteobacteria bacterium
CGTGGTCTCAATGAGTTTCCCTCGTCGATCGTAGGTTCGCGACATCGTCAGGGTGCCTTGACCCGCGGCCTTCGGAACGCTGATCACCGTCTTGATTCCCGCTGGAACGACAGTGTACGAATAGGTTGTCGTCAAGCTCGCGTCACAGAGACCCGACGCGCATATCGCCGCATTGCGGAGCACCGTCTTCGACGCTGGTCGGCCGAACACATCGAGTCCCGCGTAGCTTGTTTTGTACGCCGAGGCGGTGCTTCCGTTCCACTGGCCTGGGTTGGTCGACAGTTCAAGCGGAGGATACTCCGCTACCTTGATCCCACGCTCGTTGTAGTCGACCTTCGTGATAATCTCCAATCCGGCGAATGCTTCCGTCCCACTTGCGATCGCGCGCCCCAGACGATCCTTGTACGCCGTCTTGATTGGCGCGCCGTCGTGGCCGGCGCACGCAGCGGCCCGTTCGACGTGGTTGCCGGGCCTGCGCGGCGGCT
>VBKI01000015.1:1265-1790 GCA_005879535.1 Deltaproteobacteria bacterium
ACTCACTGCGCGTACAGGCCTCCGGCCTGGATGACGACATCTCGGCGCCCTTCAACGTCGCTCCGGGTCAGTTGACGCACTTCTCGGTGTCAGGACCCGCTTCGGTCGTTTCAGGCGCTTCCGCGGTCTTCACAGCGGTTGCCCTGGATGGTTACGAGAACGAGATCTTTGATCATGCCGGGACCGCACGCGTTTTTGTAACGGACGCGAAGGCACAGGCACCCCCGCAAATCGCGTTCAATCCAAGAGGGGCGACTACATTCTCCGTGGTTTTCACCGCCGCCGGAACACAGATCGTAACGATCGCCGATCTCGAAAAGGCAAACGCTCGAGGAAGCGCGAGCATCGAAGTGACAACCGCCACCCCGACGCGTCGAAACGGCGGCGGATGTGGATCGACTGGCAACACAGACTTGGGTACACTCCTGGCGTTTGGCCTAGCAGCTCGCTGGCGTCGACGAATTCGATCTCTACGTTTCCTATGACCAATCGAACGCTGACCATTGCCCTCATATGCTGTGGCTT
>VBKI01000015.1:1996-18358 GCA_005879535.1 Deltaproteobacteria bacterium
GGCCTGGTGACGATCCCGCCGTCTTCCGCATGGAGTTGCGGACGCCATCCGGCGAACAGCATCTGGTGTTCTCAGTGGTCCGATCGACACGAGGCGGCGCCGAGATCGCCACCGCCGATGGACCACATGGGCGCGTGGTGTTGCCGGACGGCGACGTGGCGTTGCGTCGGCATCCCGAGGTGCTCGGGACGCTCTTCGCGATCGGTCTATTGGAGCCTCGAGAAGATCCGTACCGTCTCGAGCGATGAGAAGTTAGTTTTGCGCCCATCCCGTAGCGGAGGGGCCCCGGAGTCCTCGCGCCAGCGCGATCACTCAGATTCTCTGCCATGTTAACCCGCTGCGATACTCGCACGCGCTTAACACAGAGAGAGTTCGTAATCGCGACCGGGCACCACTCCAGAACACGCACAAGGCCACCTAAGTGGTTGATTCTCGGACCAGCGAGAGAAATCCGTTCTAGAGTGGTGTCCTCCGGGGAGCCACCCCTCTGGTCCAGTAGAACATCGAGGCGTCGGCGCTTAACACAGCGCTCCTAGGGGTTCCTCACGCCTTGCGCCGTTTCTGCCCTGAACTCCGCTTACTTAGGCGCTGTCTCGCGAAGTGCTTGACGGTTTGCCTCCTGACGTGCGGCGCGGCCCTCGTTGCGCGCCATGACGTTGAGCATCCCGAAGCAGCCGACGTTCGCGAGCACCGTCAGCGTCACCAGGGCTCTCGGTCAAGACCGGCCTCGTTCGCGCGATCAAGACCGGCGCTCCCGTGACGGTGACGGCCAGCAAGGGCCACAAGGGCCGGAGCGGTTCGGCCACCGTTACGGTGAACTGAGCAGGCGCGGTCGAAGCGATCAAGAGGCGGAGCGGGAAGAGCTGATCGGCCCTCCTCACCAGCGTCGGAATCCGATGAGGACCGCGCATCCTGAGGACGCGGTCCGCAGCGTCTTGGAGGCCGCAGCCCGCCGCTGAGACGTAGAGCGGCTTGCGGCTTCCCCTTCGACCGCGCCCGCCAATGCGCCGAAAGATTGACGGGATGGCCCGAGCGCGTCGCCATGCCCGATTTTTCCGCCTCCAGCGCACCTTCTGGATCGCGGTCCTCGCCTGCACGGGGCACTCAGGCAGTTCGAGTGACCTATGCTCGGACGATCGACATCCTTCAATCGCCTATTGCGCCACTTGCCCGACGCAGCGCAAGGAGACGTTCCCATTCCCATTGCAGCCCGCGTTCACCGCGCCGAACTCCCCGTCATACCCGTAGGAAGAGTACAAGGATTTGTCGCCGTCTTCCTCGGACGACGACGTGAACCATTTTGTCGTCAAGCCCGGAATCGCGTCACGAATCCCGTCTTCCTCCAGCACGACAAAATCGCTGTCGTGATCCGGGAAGCCCTTCTTGCCATTCAGTTTCCTTGGATGACCCGACGGCACGCGCCAGGTGACTGAAGTCAGGTTGCCCTTTTGAGCCGCGTAATCCGGTGAGGCGCAGAGGGACTCCTTCATGACCGAATCATGCGAGTGCCTGCCCAGATCGTCGCTCACGTAGAGCCCGCTCTTCTGGTCCTGAAAGACGCGGAAGGTGCGACTCCCCGAAACCACGACGACTTCGACGCGCCACGAGACCGGGCCGCCCTTCGTCTTCACGGTGCAGACGTAGCCGCGCCCCGCTTTGGCGATGGCTTGCGCGTCACAGGCAGGCAACGCGCTCGCATGGCTGGTGCGATGGTAGGCGATTCCAAGCGACGCGATCGCCGTGAACAAGACGAGCCTCGCGACAATGGCCGGTGTTTTCATGAGCTCGAGTGTACAGGAAGCAGGATTCCTCTTCCGCTCAGCCTCCCCGACAGGAGCTCACGTGCTCCAGTGATCTGTCCTCCTGTACCGGGGGCTACGGGGCGGCCTTACGCCCGCGAAGCTCATGGAACGGCGCCACGAATTGCCAGGTTCGATCACTGGCGGGCGCGTGGAGCCATCTTCTGCGAGAGATCGAACTACCCCCTGGAAAGTTAACGTCCGTGCTGAGTTCGAACCGGACGTCCTGGCCAACCCCGTAGAACTCGATGCGACGGACCAGGAGCCGCGGCAGCTCTTTCCGCTCCTCGGAATTGGCCACGTCGTACATCAGTTCGAAGTCCCCCAGGACACCCCGCACACGGTTCGCATCGAGTGGCGGAGCGCGACGAGCTCCTTCGCAATCGTGTGGCTCGTCACCTGCTGGATGTTGCGGAGCTGCCCAGAAGGGAGCAGCGTGGCGCGCCATGAACGACCCTTCCAACGCACGAGGCGAGCGATCGAGGACGTTGGGATTCGTCACCCTGTTCCTCATCGAGATGTGGGAGCGGTTCGGCTACTACGGCATGACCGCAGTCGTAGTGCTGTACATGGTGCAGCGGCTCTCGTACAGCGACGACCGCGCGAACCTCACCTTCGGCGCGTTCGTCGCGCTCGCGTACGCGATACCAGCCGCGGGCGGATTCATCGGAGACAGGCTTCTGGGGAGCAGGCGCACGCTGGTCATCGGCGCGCTCGTGCTCGCGTGCGGCTACTCACTGCTCGCAGTGCCCGATCGACCCTCGCTGCTCTTTCCGGCGCTCGCGCTCATCGCAGTGGGCGGCGGCGTCTTCAAGGCGAACCCGGCGAGTCTGATCTCGCGGCTGTACGAAGGCGACTCGGCGAAGATCGATAGCGCCTTCACGATGTATTACATGGCGGTCAACGTTGGCGCGACGCTTTCCCAGATCGCCACGCCCCTGATCGCCATCGCGATCGGCTGGCACGCCGCGTTCGCGGTCTGTGCCGCGGGCCTCGTGCTCGGGCTCCTCAACTACTTCTTCATGCGCCGCTTCCTCGCGCACGTCGGCTCGAAGCCGGACTTCGAGCCCCTCGACTTGCGCCGTCTCGGGCTCGTCCTGGTGGGAATCGCAATCGGAACCGTCTGCGTCGCGTTCATCATCCAGAACCGCGACCTGGCACGTGCGCTGGTGCTGCTGGCGTTCCTCGCCATGTTCGTGATCTTCGGCTGGATGATGAAGCACGGCACCGACCGCGAGCGCAAAGGCCTTTGGGCAGTGATCATCCTCACCGCCGAGGCAATGCTGTTCTTCATCTTCTATCAGCAGATGTCCACGTCGCTGACCCTCTTCTCGCTCCGCAACGTCGAGCTGAACGTCTTCGGCTATCAGGTGCCCGCGGGACAAGTGCAGGCGCTCAATCCCATCTGGATCTTCATTCTCAGCCCGCCGCTCGCGTGGCTCTACAACCGGCTGGGCAAGAAGGGCGGCGACTTCCACATCTCCACGAAGTTCACGATCGGCTTTGCGATCCTGGCCCTCGGATTCTTCCTGTATGGAATCAGCGGGCGCTTCGCCCACGACGACGGGAAGGTGTCCTTCTCCTGGATGCTCGCCGGGTACGCCTTCCAGTCGCTCGGCGAGCTTCTCATCAGCGGCTTGGGACTCGCGGTCTATGCGCGCTATGTCAAGCCCTCGCTCCGCGGGTTTCTCATGGGCGTCTACTTTCTCTCGACCGGCATCTCGCAATCCCTCGGCAGCTTCGTCGCCACCTCCGCGAGCGTCCCCGAAGGCGTGACGAGCCCGATCCAGAGCTTGCCGCTGTACACGAATCTGTTCATCAAGCTCGGTTTCGTCGCAATCGTCGGCACCATCATCGCGGCCGTGCTCGTCCCGTTGATGAAGCGCCTGCCCGAAGCTGGCATGGCGGAGGAGCCTGCCCGCGCATTGCCAGTCGCCGCCACCGCAGCCGGAGGCGCTGCAGATTGATGCGTGCAAATCATCTTGCTGGCCCGCCGTCCGGATGAGGGAGGTCGCGCCGACTAGCTCAGCTTGCGCCCGTCGATATCATCTGAGCATCGACCTTGGGGGCGCAATGCGCTTGCGGGTTGGAGTGGCGATCAGCTTCCTGACGCTGGCATGCGGCGGTATGCAGCCCGGCAGTGGAGAGCTGCTCGGAACGTTCCAGCAGCCGGTCGGCGTCATCGCCGCGGACGAGACGGCGATTTACGGGCTCGGCGCCGACCTCGAGCGGATTCCGCTCTCGGGGGGCCCGTCGGCAGTGCTGGCGTCGGGGCTCGATGGATTCAGCCTGGTCGTCGCGGGCGGCTCCCTGTTCTGGTACGAGGAGGTCGACAAGACGATCGTGACGCTGCCCAAGGCGGCCGGGACGCCGAGCATTCTCGCCTCGTCGCAGTACGACCTGGGCGGCCTGCAGAGCGACGGAACGAACCTTTACTGGTTCACGAACGACTACCTCACCGCCACGGAACCCTGGACCGTCCGGTCCATGCCGCTCGGAGCGGGTCCGGTCACCGAGCTGCTCAACCTCACCGGCGTCGCCATCTCGGCCATGGTCCTTGACGATTCACGCATCTACTTCCTCACCGAGAACAGGGGCGGGACGGTGCCGCAGACTGGGCCGTACGGAATCCAGACGATTCCCAAGGATGGGTCGAGCCCGGCGGTCATGCTTCACCCAAGCGACGGTTTCTCGGTCCATGGGCTAATGCGCGCGGGTACCGGTCTCTTCTGGATGGAGGGTCCGATCGCAGCGCCCGAGATCCGCAGGATGGAGCTGGGGACCGGCGCAATCGCGACCTTCGCGCGGCTGCCCCTCGCCGGGTCGACCTCCCTCGTCATGGATGCGGCCGGCGTCTTCGGCTTCGTCAGTGAGTGTGGCGACAAATACTCCGGCTGCTGGACCTGGCTGCGGACGGTACCGGACTTGAAGGATCGCGCGTATGTGAAAGGTTTCGAATCCGCTGCGGCTCTCGACGCGCGCTTCGTCTACTGGGTGGTCGGAAACGGCCGCGAGCTGCGCCGCGTTCCGCGCTGAGGGCGAGACAGGCGTTGTCGAGGCGTCGGTGCGAGCGTACGTTGTCGTCGACCATGTCGCTGACCGACTACCGCAAGAAGCGTCGCTTCGACGTCAGTCCCGAGCCCAAAGGGAAGCAGCCTTCCACCCGCGAGGCCAAGACGAGCCTCGCCTTCGTGGTGCAGAAACACCGGGCCACCGCCTTGCATTATGATTTCCGCCTCGAATGGAACGGCGTGATGCTTTCTTGGGCGGTGCCAAAGGGGCCGAGCTACGACCCTGCCGTCAAGCGCCTCGCAATGCAGGTTGAGGATCATCCGATCGAGTACAACAAGTTCGAGGGCATCATCCCGGCCGGCGAATACGGTGGGGGCACGGTCATGATTTGGGACAGAGGGACCTGGACGCCGCAAACGCCGGATGTAGTCGCCGCACTGAAGAAGGGAGATCTCAAGTTCTCGCTGGACGGAAAGAAGCTGCGCGGCTCATGGGTGCTCGTGCGCACGCGCGGACGTCCCGCCGATACGAAGACTGCCTGGCTTCTGATCAAACACCGAGACCAGTGGGCGAGCACCGAGGACATCACCGAGTTGGCTCCGCGGTCGGTGGTCACCAACCGACTGCTTATCGAGATTGCGCGCGATGAAGGCGGGGACATGCGCAAAGCCGGCAGCGGCGACCCTCCGTCGCTGCTGCAAAAGATCCTCGACGACCCAAGACTCGTCACTCCGGCAAGGAGACGCCGTGCCAAGGCGGTCTGGCACTCGAAACGACCGCCGTCTTAGGCGAGGTCCGTCACGAGGAGCGCAACGAACGGGCGCTTGAAATCGCCAGGTTCGATCAGCGGCGGACTCGGGGACCCTTTCCAGCAGTTACGTCGTCGGCCGGGTCGCTACTATCGTACGCTGATCTCAAGCCTTCGTGATCGACTTCCAATCCCTCAACCGCTCAGCGATCAACTCCGCGCGTCGCCGGTCGTCGCGTCCCTCCAGGATGCTCATGTCCTTTGGATCGGCGCGCAAGTAAACACCGGACGTCCGCGCGTTCACTTTCGGGTGCGTGTCCGCACGGGTCGTGAAGTACCCTCCCGCGCGATCGGCGGATTCCAGCCGGATCTCCCCTGTCCCGTCCAACTGCGGCGCGTTCGGGTGCAGGGGCCGTTCTCCCTTCCAATAGTAGAAGACGCCCGAAGGCTCCTTCTTCTCCTTCGCCGCTTCGCTCCAGTATCTCGCTGACAGGCTGCCATCCTCTTGCCATGAGCGGCCGACCAGCTCCAGCGCGCCGTCGCGGTTTCGCGAGATCCGCAAGAGGCTCACGGCGGAGGGTTCCCGCGGGCCCCGTTCCGTCAGGGAAAACTGCCACCAGAAGCCCTCGATCCGGGCGATGCGGCCCTCGTTCTCGATCGCCTTCCGAAGCTTCTGGTTGACGACTCTCATCTCGGAAGCGGTCGTCGCTTCGCCGTACCGTACGCACGTGAGGCCGAGGAGATCGCTCGGAAGCTTCGAGTCGCTTGCATGGATGATAAAGGTTCGCCGCATTCCGAGGGCTCCACCGAAAAGCCCGGCTTCGAAGACGACGTTGTCTCGAGGAGAAGCCTGGCCCGATCCCGTGGCACGAGACGCTGGCGGACTGGTGGTCGTCCAGTCGTCCTGAGCAAACACGAACGCGGCAAAGTCGACTTCATGCGTGAGCTCGAGGAGGCGATCCAGTGTGGTGGTCCCAGGATGGAAGGATGTCGTCCACGGATCTACGTGTGCGACGGCTTCGAGACCGCGTGTCAGTGCCTGCAGCAGCTTCTCCTGCTTTCCTGACGAGCCAAGGAAGATGCGAGGCTTGTCCATCCGTTCCTCCCGGCAGCACGTCGGAGATCTGGGGCACCATACGCAATTCCGTGCCAACTCGCGCGGCGTCCGTGCGCGCGCATCTTCCTGTCATCCATCGTTCCCGTATCGCGTCGCGAATTTTCAGGTTCGATCACCGGCGGGCTCGGGGAGCCACTTCCCTCTGAGAACTCGCCGGTTCCGGCGCCGCAGCCATCCGAGAAATCCCAGCCCGGCGATCCAGAGCGGGCTCGCGCCCGTGGAGGCGCAACCCGATCGCGCCGCCGGCGCTCCGGTCGTCCCGGCATTCGAGCTCGTGCCGGCGTCGGGAGGCGCCGCCGCCGTTCCACCATCCATCGCTCCACCGTCCGGAGTTCCTGCGTCGACCGGGTGAGACGTCAGCCCGAACGCGGAGATTCGATCGGTCCCGACGAAGACGGCGCCGCGCGCGACCACCGGGTGGTAGTACTTGCCACCGACGTGAAGCTGATCGGAGGTGCTGGCGAACAGCACGCGCATCGTCAGCGCATCGATGGCGTAGAGGGTGGCGTGGGCCGCGGTCGCGGGGTCCAGCGAAGCGGCTCGGTCGACGTTGGTGTCGACCAGCCAGGCGATCGGATCGGCGGGGCCGTTGCTGCTCACGACCGGTGAACCCGGGTTCGTCAGCACGAGGGTATTCTCGTAGGCATCGAGCGCCAGGTACGCGGGCTGGCCGGTCGCGGCGATCAACTTGACTCGCGCCACGCCCGGCGACGCCGGGTCGGCGCAGGAGACGCACTTCTTCGTCGATCCCGTAAAGAAGAGGTAGGGCGTTTCGTCTGCTGCCCGGTAGAACGCCGGAGTGCTGCGGGCCTTTGCGAGGCTGATGTCGTTGTACTCCTCGGAATAAGGCCCGAACAGGTTCAGCGGACCCGGCAGGTTCCCATAGTGCGAATACAACTCCGGACCGAACAGCGACCTGTCCGCGGCGGAGTAGGTGAGGTTGCAACCGGGACGGTGGTCGAGACGGCCGCCCATGTTGTCCCGATCGATCAGATAGGCGTTGCCCTGTTTCCCGCCCGATGCGAGCAGGTGGGGCGTCAGCGTGGTTCCGCGATCGAGATCCGGCAAGACCACCGGTCCCCCGCCGGCCATGTCGACGTCGTATCCATCGAGCTGGCAATGGTTCCAGGGCGTGTAGGTCGCCTGCAGCCTGAGCGGAAGAGAGGGCGCGAACGCGAGGATCGAGTTGCCCCAGTTGCGATCGAGAGGACCCTTCGGGCCATTCCCGGTGGTGATGTAGACCACGCCGTTCGCGTCTAGCGCCGCGCCGCCGGCCGACCACATCCCGGCGTTCGCGTCCGGATCCATCCACGGCGCGCCGGAAAAGGCGCTGGCGAGACGCGGGAAGCCGGAGGGGAGGCCTGTGTCGACGGCGACGAGCCAGCCTGCTCCTCCGTCGATGTACGATCCGAACGGAACGTACAGGACGGTCCTGTCGAGGCTGAGGTTCAGCGCTCCCCGCTGCGACATCTTGCCCGTGCGCTGGAACTGGGCCGGGCCGTTCTCGTTGATCGGGCTGACGGTGGCGTCGGAGATCTCGAGCGGCCACCCGGCCAGGACGTTCCCGCTGCCGAGGTCGAGAGCAAACACGCGCCAGCTTCGCGTCGCGTCGGCGACGTCGGCCGCGACGTAGAGCCGCGGCGGCGAGGCCAGGGTATCCACAGCGGGTGTGCCCAGGACACCGAGCAGCACGCCGTCCGGCCCCCCCGAGGGCTGGCCGAGCCGTCTCTTCCAGAGGATCGCTCCCGCGGGCACCGATCCCTTCGCGAACGCATTTACGGCGTAGACGAAGTCATTGCTGGTGGCGGCGATGACGGCCCCGAAACGCCCGCCTGCGTACGGCCCGCGCGTGATGGCGAGGTCATCGAGATACAGCGGCGCGGCGTACATGTGTGGCGCGACGCCGTTGCTCCAGTCGAACGCCGGCGAGTCCCAGAGCTTTCCGAAGTCGCGGCTGGACACGCTCGCCGGCGTCAGGATCGTCTCCAGCGGATTCCAACCGGTGCGCTGCCGGTTTCCGTGGAACATCGGGTGATCGAACGCCGGGTCGGCGCCAGCGCCATTCGCAAAGAGGACGGCGAAAGCTGTCACCCAGCGCAGGAATGACCGCTGCATTGGCCTCCGGTCTAATCGCGTTCAGGCGCTTGCCGCGATCCGACCCGGGGACGAAATGTCAGGCTGCGGACCCGACAGCGGGGCAGCTCAAGCCGCAACTGGTTCGTCGTAGTGCAAGCTAGACCGCATTGGAGTCTGTCGCAGCCGCCCGTGCGGCGACCCGCTCGATTCGCTCCCGCGGAGGTTTACGTGTCTCCCGAGGCCCGCGCCGTCCTGGTGCGCCGTCTCTTCTTTTCTTTCTCCCGCTCCTGATGCCCGCCGGCGGCCACCACACGATCGCGACCCCTGTCCTTCGCCTCGTACAAGGCGGCGTCGGCGCTCTCGATCAGCGATTCCGGCGTGTCGCCATGGGTTGGACATTCCGCCACGCCGATACTGATCGTGATCCTCCCACCGGCCAACTCCTCGATCGCCACCCGCGCCCGGATACGCTCCGCCACGATTGCCGCCGTTCCTACCGTGGTCTCGAGCAGCATCACCAAGAACTCCTCCCCGCCGTATCGCGCGACGCAGTCCACGCCGCGCGTCGTCTTCCGCAAGATGTCCGCGATCCTCGCGAGCGCTGCGTCGCCGGCCGGGTGGCCGTGGGTGTCGTTGTATTGCTTGAAGTGATCGACGTCTGCCAACAGCACCGAGAAGGGTCGCCGGAGCCGACGCGACCGCTGTACCTCGGTCGCGAGCGTGCCCGTCAGGTGCCTGCGGTTGTACAGCCCGGTGAGGGCGTCCGTGACGGAGAGCCGCTCCAACTCCGCCTGGCTCTCCCGCTCGCGCAGGCGCCCGACCAGCGTGTTGAACACCCGCGTCAGGTAGCCCACCTCACCGACCCCACCCACCGGGAGTTCGATCAGGAGATCCCCGGCGGCGATCTTCGCCGCGGCCGTCGTGAGGCGCCCGAGCGGACGGGCGATGAGCAATCCGAGGACGTAGGCCAGGAGCCCGACGAGCGCGAGGAGCACGGCGAGCAGCAATCCGGTGGCGCTCCGCAGCCGGCCAACCCGGCCCAATGCCTGCGCCAGCGGGATCTCGGCCACCGCCGCCCAATGCAGCCGCGGGACGCGTCGCAAGGAGCCGATCACCTCCTCCCCGTCCGCGCGCTTGTACACGACGGGCTGGCCTTCCTTTTCGAACAACGCACTCGTCATCGTTTCCGGGAGCTTCGTTCGCATCAACTCGGCGGAGCTCACCCGGGACCTGATGACCAGCCTGCCTTGGTCCGTCGTGAGAGCGACGTCGCCAGAGTCGAGTGGGGAGAGGCGCGGCAGCATGTCCGTGACTGCATGCAGGTTGAGCTTCGCGGCGAACGCGCCGACGAATCGCCCATCCGCCTCGCGGATCGGGACGGCGAGGAGGATCGTGGCCTTGCCGAGCGCCCCGTCCCAGTAGGCCTCGCCAACGAGCGCCTCGCCCGTTCGCAGACCGGTCAGCCCCTCCGGGGAGAGGCGCACGCTCCCCGTCCGGCCGTTGCTGCTCGTCACGACGCGCCCGCTCGCATCGAGGACCAGAAGAGCTTCTTGATCCGGGAATCGCTCGCGAAGAGAGTTGAGGTAAGCGCGCAGACGGCCGAGCGCTTTGCCACCATCCCTTCCCTCGATTTTGCTCAGGTTCTCAGTGACGACGTACGAGCTGGCCGCTCCCCGCAAGGCGTCGAGGCGCTCGTCAAGCCATGAGCCCATCTCCCGGGCCGACTCTGAGGTCGCGCCGCGTAGCTCTGCGGCAGTCGTCTCGGTCACCGATTCCCGGGTCGGCCAGTGCGGCAAACGCGAAGATCTGGTTCCGGACGCTGCCAAGATGGAGCGCGCGCGCTCGGCGTGCGATGACGTCTTCCCACACGCTCACGAGCAGGTCCCCGGAGGGACGCAACAAGACTCACCGCGCGGGTGCCGGCGGCCGCTCTCGATTCTCCTGCAATTGGTCATGACGAGAAGGAAGCAGGAGATGCGGTTCATGATGGTGGTATCTCCCGCTGCGGCTACCGGTCGAGCGTGCAGCGGGGCTCCTTGTCTCATCACCTACCAGAGTGGGCCTATCCGAATGGAGGCGCGGCTGCGGGAGATCCGACGCGAACGTAAGGGCAAGGCGGAGGCGCACGCTCAGCAGAATTGTTTCACCTGCGCCCACACTCGCGCCCTGAGCATTTCGTCGACGTCCCTCCGATCAGGATGGCCAGCGTATACGCCGCCGCGATCATCCACGCGACAACGAGGATCAACGCTGGAGGCGGGGATCGCGGCGGGCCTCAGTGCTGACGCAGGCGGGCCTGGACCCGGTCGAAGGAGACCACGCGGAGCAGGAGGAAGAACCCGATCGACACCAGGAGATGCCACCAGGCGTGGAGCTGCGGATTGGGGATGCCGTGGGCCGGGAGGGTCACGCCCACCAGGGTGCAGGCCTTGAGGTCCACGAACCAAGCCGCGATCCCCGTCGCATAGGCTGCGAGCCCCAGCACGAAGCTCCGCCGGACCGGTGCGTTCTCCGGCTGGAGCGCAAGCCAGGTCACCCGGCCGAGACAGAGGATCTCCAGCGTTCCGAAGCTCAGGTGGAAGGCAAGGAACTGCGCGCCACCGCGTTGGAGCGTCGCTCCCGTGGCCAGGAGCACGTAGACCAGCAGCACCGCCGGGAACCAGCGGCCGAGCCGGGGCTCGGGGCCGTTCTCCACCAGGAGCCAGACTAGCCAGGTGACGAGGTAGAGCATCGGCAGCTCGTCGAGCATCTGCAGCTCAAAGCGGAGCGTCGCGTGGAAGGCGATGCTCCCGAGCCCCACCAGCACCAGCAGGGCGAAGGCCACCCGCACCTCCCGGGCAAAGGTCTGCCGTGAGAGCCCGAGCGCGCCGGCGAGGACCATCGCCAGGCTGGAGACCGTGTTGAACGCCTCGCAGACCCACGGGAGGAGCGCGTAGTTCTGCTCGCACCAGTCGATGCTGGCGGTGGGAGCTCCCCAGAAGCCCACCGGATCCACCGGCATGGGTCCGAAGTGTACCGGAGCCCGCCCTGCGCGGCGCGAGGTAGTGCCCTGCTGCGCTCTGGCAGACGCTCAGCGAGCGGATCCGGAGGCCCGTCCGCGGCGCATCATGTGATGCTCCTCCTCGAGCCGCCACGTTTTGCCACCGTCGTGCGAAGTCTCGCCGCGCCACACGAACGAATCGGGCCGGATGTCGTTGAACGACCAACGCAGCAAGGCCCCCTTGTCGTCGTGGCCGCGAAGCACGATGCGATCGTCCTCGGCTCCCCCCTCCATCCGGATGGCGGCCCCAAAAGCCGGGGCCGCAAACATGACGGTCCACTTGTCAGTCTTGGGGTCCACGAACCGCACCCCGGTGACCATCTTCCGCTCGTCGGTCGAGCCGGGCTTCGGGTAACTGAGAAAAATGTCCTGGAGCGCGTAGCCGTCCAGGATCCATCCGAACAGCACCTCTCCGCGGGAGTGGCGAACGCTGCCGTCCTGCGCGATGAACGAGTAGTCAGCGTCCCACGTGCCGACA
This sequence comes from Deltaproteobacteria bacterium, assembly GCA_005879535.1. Lineage (NCBI taxonomy): Bacteria > Pseudomonadati > Myxococcota > Myxococcia > Deltaproteobacteria bacterium. The sequence goes on from VBKI01000015.1 coordinate 14,267, forward strand.
AAGCGCCCGAACAGGTCCGCATGGTGCCCCAGCGAAGGGTGCGGAGCTTGAGCCGGAAGAACGGCGACCATATCTCCGCGGGGATCTGCGCGCCGCGTACCCGTCCTCGCCTCGTCGCCGACGCTCTGCGAGCCGCCGAGCACGGCTGCTTGCGCCGCAAGCGTTCCCAGCAGCATGGCCAGTACCGCACACACAATCGTGGACCGACACGTCCTGTTCATCGCGAGCCTCCTTTGCATCGGACTCGTCGCCGCAACGCTTGCAGGTTGATCGCATTCATCACGGTCTCCTGGCGAGAACCGTGGCGAACGCGATGGCCTTGAACTGCTCCAGCGGCTTCGAACTTCGATCGACCTTCATGCGCAGCATGGCCCCGTGCCATCCAGCGAGGAGGAAGTCGGCCACATCCCGTGCCGGAAAGTTGTCCGCGATCTCGCCGGCCGCTTGTGCCTCCGCGATGCACGCGGCGAAGGGTTCGCGCCATTCCGCGAAGATATTGGAGAGATGTGTCCTCAACGGTTTGCTCTCCGTCGAGACCTCGAGGCTCAGGTTCCCGATGAGGCATCCCAGTGCCCACTTTTCGGCCTTGAGCTTTCCCGTGATGACATCGAAGTAGCGTCGAATCCGACCCCGCGGCGAGAGCGATCGATCGCCCAGCGTCGCCTGCACGATTTCCCTGAGGTAGTCGAAATACCGCTCCAGCACCTCGCTCGCGAACGCCTCCTTGGACCGGAAGTGGTTCGTGAACGACCCTTGTGGAGCGCCGGCTTCGGACACGATGTCGCGAACGCCGGCGCCGCGATAGCCGCGCTCGAACATGACCTTGCGGCCCGCATCGAGGAGGTTGTCGCGATGCGATCGCTTCGGCATCAGTGCTTATAATACGGACGTACGTATTGGTTGGTCAAATGGCCAGGCTGCCCCACTCCCTCCGTCCAGTAGAACGTCGTCCGGGGCGCTGATCAGCGCTCGACGTTCTCCTCGCCGATCGGCCGTCGCGCGGTCATGTTGAACCGGCCATCGTAAACGGGGCGCCCCCCGGTCGTCGGCCCTTGGTACTGGACGAAGAGCATGAGCCCGCCGGTCTCGGTGATCAGCGGCGGCTCGAAATGGGGGTCGGGGTAATAGAGCATCGTGCCGGGGCCGTATGTCGCCTCGCCGATGGTGAAAGTGCCCTCGAGGATGTACCAGACCTGCGCGAAGTCGTGCTTGTGAAACGGATGATGAGAGCCGGCCTCATAGCGCACCAGCCCGGCGTTGGGCACGGTTGGTGCGTCCACGCGCGGGTGGAACAGCATCTTGCTCCACTGTCCGGGCCAGCGCAGCGTCTCCCATTCCCGCTCCTCGACGCGGATGGCGGAGAGCGGCTGGTGCGTCAATGTCTGGCTCATGGTCCAATTCCTCCCTGCGGGATGGAGAGTGTAGTCCGGTCGTTTATCACTGAGCCCCGTCAGCTTTGGAACCCGTGGGCGGCGGGCCGCAACTTCAAGCCCTCGCTGCCCCCTTATGAGTCACGTAGCCAATCGCCTGCCGGCTGGCTTCCCGCTCCCCTCGCGGGCAGCGCCAACATATGATCGCAGGCACCCGCAGTGGCCAAGGCTTCACTCGCCCGGGCAACCGTAGGACACTCCGCAGAGTCCTGCCGTGCACCAGAGGACACCGATGTAGAATTCTCGCGGAGAGCGCCGCATAGAGTGAGTTAACACAGAAGGCCAACGGTCGGCGCGGAGTCAGCCGTGAATCTCCATCATGAGGGTGGCGGCAACCTCGCCGCCAGGAGCGATCGATGGCGACCGGTACGGTGAAGTGGTTCAACGATGCGAAGGGATTCGGCTTCATCACGCCTGACGGCGGCGGCAAGGACGTTTTTGTCCACCACACCGCGATCCAGGCAGAGGGCTTCCGCAGCCTCGCGGAAGGCCAGAAGGTAGAGTACGAGGTCACCGAGGGCCCCAAGGGTCCGCAGGCGGCCAACGTCCGCAAAGCCAGCTGACGCACCTCGCCCACTCCACATGGCGGCGTTGGCTAATCGTCGCGGCGCTGGTACGCCGCAGCGGTTCGGCAGGACCGCCCTGCCTTCTCAGGGCCCGATCGAGTCCGGCTCGGCGTGCGGGATTGCGCTCAGGTACTCGTAGATGGCGCGGAGATCGTGCGCCGTCATGTTTGCATACGCCGGCCACGGCATGACCTGCAGCAACGGGCCGAATTGGGGGTGCGCATGTTGCGCGAGGTGAATGGCCCGAACTGGCGGCCGCCCGCAAGGAAGTGCTCCGCACTGATCTTCGCGGACTGTCCCAGATACGGATCGCGCCCGGTGCGTAGTTCGGTGCGTGTGAAGTCGCTGCGAGCGGCCACCGCATTCACCAGATAGCTGCCGAGGGGCACGAGTTCGTCGTGGCGGTTGTCCAGCCTCACCGGCACGCGTGGAGTAGCCCGTAAGAACCGCTCGCTCGCTCTCCCGTACTGGGTACTGGCGTGCGGGCACTCTTGTCGCTTGTAGGCAAGGGTCACCGCCCGCAACTTAGAACGCCCTCCGGGGTGGGAACGGGGGCGTCGCTTCGGAGGCGGCAATGCGCGGACTCGCTGCGGTCGGCTACCTCGGCATTTTCATCCTGCTCATCGGCTGCACCGACAACTCACCGCTCCCTGACCAGAGTCGCGAAGGCGCGCACCGCCCCGTGCTCACCGTCTCGACGAACTGCAGCTGGCGCTTTTGGCCGGGGGTCCTGCAGTAGCGCGTCACGAGGACCGCATGAGGGTCGACCAAAAGTATGCCGTTTGGCTTGCCGACGACGTGGCGCGAGCCTTCCTCGGGATCGATACCCAGCAGCCGCAGAGTCGATGGGTCGTCCTCGGCCAATGCATCGGAGAAGAGGCCAGCGTTGGATTCTGGCTGCGGATCGACCACATCGAGCAGTGGATTGCGATGAGCGATACGAGGAACATCACCGTTTCTCCACCTGAGTGCCTGATCCGGTGGGCTGATGTCATCACGATCCAGGCGCTCGAAAAATTCGAAGACTTGAAAGTCGTGGCCGGCTTCAAAACGGAAGCGTCCACTACGCCGAAGCGGGCCTCGCGCCGTCGTGCGTAGCAGCACCGCGCACCGAAGCGGCGCGCAGCTCAGAGGTTCTGCTCGTCCATCCAAGGACGACAGCCTTCGACGTGGCTCACCCAGGATTGACCAGCCGCACTTCGTCGCCGATCCGAATCTCCCCATCCTCGAGCACGTCGGCTCGCAGGCCGCCGCGGTGCAAGAGGGGATCGACGAGCGGCTTCCTGATCAGCTCTTCGAGATACTTGCATGGCTCGCACAGGCGCATGCCCTCGCAGAGCAGATTGCCGATGTGGAAGCGATGTCCGACCAGTGCGTTCAGCGCGACTCCACGGGTGGTCAGGTTGCGTCGACCTTCGCCTGGCCGCAGCGCGATTCCCAGGCTGTCGCGCAAGTGCTCGAGCACTTCGGCTTCGATGAGAGTCAGCGCACGGCCAGTGCCCGGCGTTTTGGAGAAGTGACCGCGCCCGCTCGCATAGCGGTCGCCTTCGAGGCCAATCCCCGCAAGCGCGCGGATTCGATCCGTCGCCCGCATTGGCTCGCCCTCGCTTTGGGCGAGATGGATGAACTCGACGCGGCCCGTCTGTGGGTCATTCCCCGCCGACGTCACGGCTTCGAAGAGCAGTAGCGGCATCGGTCGATGGTATCGTGCCGATGTGAGCACGACCAACATCCGCCCCTGCACGGTGGCCGACCTGCCGGCGCTTTTCTCGATCGTCAATGATGCCGCGCAGGCCTACAAAGGCGTCATCCCCGCCGACTGCTGGCATGAGCCTTACATGCCGCTCGATGCGCTGAAGCAGGAGATCCGCGACGGAATCGTCTTCTGGGGCTACGAGGCGGAGGGCGAGCTCGTTGGCCTGATGGGGATTCAGGACCGCGGCGAGGTCAGCCTCATCCGGCACGCCTACGTCCAGACCGTGCAGCGCCGCAAAGGCATCGGCGAGAAGCTGCTGAGGCGACTCGAAGGCATGACCGCGAAGCCGATCCTGATCGGCACCTGGAGTGCCGCCGCGTGGGCGATACGCTTCTACGAG
>VBKI01000016.1 GCA_005879535.1 Deltaproteobacteria bacterium
GTGATCGTCGCTCGCGTCTATTACTTCAACGACAACAAGATCACCCAGAACGGCTTCGACTGCACGGCGGTCCAGGAGCACGGATCGCACGTGGCCGGGACCATCGGCGGCGTGCCCTTCCCGGGCGCGAGTGCGACGCCAGTTCCGGTGGCGGGGACGCTCTCTGGCGTTGCTCCGGGCGTATGGCTCGGCAATTACAACGTGTTCCCCGGCCCCATCAGCAACGCGCGGTCGGAAGACATCGCGCAGGCGGTGGAGGACGCGGTGGCTGACGGCATGGACGTGCTGAACCTCAGCCTCGGCGGCTCCCACCCGAGCGGCAAGGCGAACCCCGACGTGCTCGAGTCGGCCCTCAACCACGCCGCGGATGCCGGCGTGGTCGCGGCGGTCGCTGCGGGCAACGCGGGTCCTGCACTTTCGACGATCGAGTCGCCTGGCGAGGCGGATCGGGTCATCACCGCCGCGGCATCGAGCAACCGGCATTACATCGGCATCACGGTCACCACGGGCAGCTCGACGTTCGGCGCTGCAACGGGCGAGTTCGGCACTTTCGCCACGCCGGTGACGGCGACTCTGGCGCTCGCTTCTCCGGCGAATGGCTGCACCACGATCGCGGGCACCGTGTCTGGCAAGCTCGCCGTCATCGACCGCGGGACGTGTACCTTCTCGACGAAGATCCGCAACGCACAATCGGCGGGGGCCGTCGCGGTCCTCGTGGTGAATAACGCCCTCGGCGATCCCATTGCGATGGCCCAGGACGGCACGCCGAACCAGCCGACGATACAGGCGGCGATGCTAGCGCTCTCTGACCGGGAAGCGATTCGCGCGGCGGCGTCGGCCGCGCAATCCGCGACCGTGGACGGCTCGCACCAGCGGGAAGTCATCACCAACAACCAGAATGCGATCGCGAGCTTCTCGAGCGCGGGCCCGGTGGACCGCACGTTCGCGCTGAAGCCGGACATCACGGGGCCGGGCGTGAACATCTATAGCTCGGTCCCGGGGGGCACATTTGCGCTCCTCAGCGGCACGTCGATGGCGACGCCGCATACGGCGGGATCGGCGGCCCTGCTAGTCGCGCAGCACCCGACGTGGACGACCGATCAGATCAAGTCCGCGCTCGTGACGACCGCGCAGCGCGTCGTCACGACGGTGCCGGGCGGACACACCGATGCAGGCGTGCTCCGGCGTGGCGGCGGCCTCATCGACCTGAGCGAAGCGGGCAACGTCATCGCCGCGTTCACGCCCGCCAGTGTCGGATTCGGGGTCCACGAGGCCCACGGAGTCACGACGGCGAACCAGACGGTCACGGTGACGAACGTCACCAATGCCGCGCAGACGTTCAACCTGACCGTGTCGCAGCCGGGGACCGCCACGGCGAGATTCACCGTCAGCCCCGCAACGCTGATGATCGCCGCGAACGGAACAGCCACATTCACGGTGACGGTCTCCGCGCGTAACGTCACGCTGAACGGCCCGTTCAAGGATTTCGAGGGCGACGCGGTGGTGACGGGCGCCACGGGACCGTCGATGCAGCTCCCGCTCTGGGCGCGGTTCAAGTGAATCTTCCGCCGGAGCGCCGGCGCGCTTGAACGCACCGGCGCTCCCGCGTGCCCCACCTCAGGCTGAGCCGATGACCATCTGGTGCAATCGCGCGCGTGCTTTCCTCGCCACGATCTGTATCGCGATCGTCGCAATCGCGGCGGGCGCTCGAGACAACAAGCCGGCCGATGCGCATCCGCTGAAAATCGGCATCATCGGCGCCGCCAGGGTCGGCGGCACGCTCGCCACGCTCTGGGTCAAGGCGGGTCACGAGGTGCTCGTCTCGTCGCGCCATCCCGATGAGCTCCCCACTGAGCGCAACCGCAACGTGAGCAGCTGTCGGCCCCGAGCACGAACACGAGGTCGCAACGATGGGCTCTGCTCTACGCTCGGCGGGACGGAGGAGCGTTCGAGGCCGTGCCGAGGAGGTGCATCCGTCAGCGTCAGCCCGGCCAGCGAGCGCCCAGGAGCGCAGTATGATGAAGAGGACGGCGATCATCAGTCCGCGCCCTCCGGTGCGGACGGCGTGGTACAGCTTGGTTGAGGTCTGCATCCGCGTTCGATTCCCGCCGCCTCCACCAATTCTCTCATTCGACGACGCGGTGCGGCCGTACCAACCGCGTACCACGGCTAGACGACCTTCGGAGCGGCTGGATCTGCGCGCGGACCTGTGCCACCCGAAGGTCGAATACGCCTCCATCACGTCGCGGTAGGGCTGGTCGGTGCAGCGGCGCAGAATGTTCTTGTCTGCTCCCGCCTTGCCATAAGTGGCCGGTAACGACCGCTTGCGACCACCGCCGGTAGCTCGCGGAACGCGCTGGCCCGCTACGGCCGCCGTCAGGGCTGCTCGACGCAGTAGATCCAAAACTGGTAAACCGCGCAGCCGACCAACCCGTTGGTGCCAAACGCGCTCCCGTCCCTGGCGGTGGGAATGGCCCAGCGCGCGCTCCACGAGTTCGTCACGTCCGACCAACCGTTGCAGCAATCGCCCGCCATGAAGTCGCCCGAGTTGGCGATGCCGGTCCATGCCTCGGTTCCGGTCTCTGCCGGCGAGATGGTGGCGGCGATGGCGTTCGTGAGCGGTGCGTAAGCTGCGCCGAAGATGGCCGCTGCGGTCGTCGTGCCGATTACGATGTCGTCGTACGGCCGGTAGTACGTCGTGCTCGGCTTGAGAACCCAGTCGGTCAGGGCCTTCGCATCACGGTTCACGCCGTCCACGAGGAGCGCCTTGTATGCGTGCGCGTCGGGGCGGTTGGGATCCGTGTTGCAGAAGTCGTCAACCTTGTGAATGGCGCTGTCGCCGTTGAGGTACGGGTCGTTCTTGAAGTCCGCGACGTGCTTGCGCGACGTGAGGAAGATCTTGAGTCCGCTCGACACGTGCGGCGTCGGCTGCGCCGTCGGAGTCGAACTTCCTCCACAACCCAGCAGTGTGAGGCAGGTGTAGACAAGGATGAAGCGGTCGCGTGGCATGGCCCCTCGAAGCAACGCTGTACACGTTATCAGAAGCATGCAGTGCTGTACTCAGAGCCCCCACCAATCAGACAGAAAGAAACCACGGCCACCCGTCGAAAGAAGTTCGGGGGCACGCCCCCACGTCCGATTTCAACAGGACGCCGCGCCCACGCACTCGCGTGTGGCGCCAAGGCGGAGGGCACCGCCAACCGCCAGTGATCGAGTGACTCGCCGACCGCGAACAGGCTGGCTTCGCGTTTGGCGGTATTCGGTACCCTCGTCGCCGCTACTCGGCAAGGTCGGGGTGGGCCACGATCTGAATTTCGGTTACGTCGTGCTCGCCCATCGCTCCGTTCGCGCCGAGGCATCGCCACTAGGGCTCGAAGCCGAAGCGGGGCCGCGCCGGCGAGGGCGCGGCCCCGGAGGACTGGTGGAGCTGTTCCGTGCGGCTCCAAAACGAGGTGCTGAAATTCGACGCTGGTGCTATGCCCTGGCCGGCCTGTCCGGTCGAATTGGGGGCTACATCGCTGGTTGACCATGAACCGGTCGCGGCCGCCGAGGGCGGGCGGACAAGCCAACTACCACGCGGAGGCTGTGCCATGAGAACTGTGACGCTCCTTGGAATCGGCCTGATCGCACTCGTGCCGTCGCTCGGCCGGACCGACGACTCGCTCGTCAGATTCAAAGGCGGAATCGGGGTAGACAGCGTCTCCAGCGCGCCTGGGCCAGCCCCTGTAGCGGCGACGGTCAACCGCAATATCGTCCGTACCGTGCAACCCGCCGGCCAGCTGTGGACGATCGCCGATTTCAAGGCCGAGGTGAAGGCCGATGGGCGCATCGACGCCGATGGGCGGGGCCTGGTGTTCGCTGGGGGCAACACCGTCGGGACCGCGGTCGTGGTGACGTCCACGGGCGGAACGGCCACCCTCAATGTTTTCGCCACGCTCATTTGTGAAAACGTGGCTCCATTCGTCGAACGCGACACGAAACCGGTTCCTCTCGAAGCGAACGGGGACTTCAGGATCCACGACGTGCTGACGCCCTGGCCGCCAGCGTCCTGCAATACCCCTGTGCTGCTGATCCGCAATGCAGGCAACCGGAACTGGTTCGCTGCCGGCATCCTGAAGTTCGACGGTGAGGACTGAATCTCAGGAAAGGGGCAAGCTCAGTTCGTACAAATCTTCGGAGAACGCGGACAGTACGCCCGTTCGGCCGTAGGAATGGCTCGCTGCCGAGCGGGATGGTGGAGATTCAGGCGGTCTCGAGGTGGCTCCCGCTCGCCACCGCACGCCTTCGTCCAGGGGCGCTACACAACGGTTCGCGTAAGCATCGTGCCGATTGAGCGAGCGCCGCGATTTTTGACCTTGATCCACCCACGCTTGCCGGAGTCTGGAATAAGAGCGAGGGCGGCTTTGGCCGCCCTCCCTCAAAGGTGTGCCGTAGGACGTGCCAGCTGATCAGGCGCAGCCCCGCCATCTTGCAGGCGCGCCACATCGGCCACTTGCACTCGTTCTCCTTGAAAGCGCGGGCGCCCTCCGCCGCAGAACACTAGGCAGCCCTGCTCCGCAGCCGCCTTCAGCTCTGGCGCCTCCGATCCGGAGATCCCGATCAGGCGAAATGAGCTGAAGCTCACCTGCTCCTTCGTCGGGTTCGAGCGGATGATCACGTTTGTCCAGCGCATGCACGGCTGCCTCGGCACCTCCGATGAGCGCCTGATCTTCTTGACTCGCCCGAGCGAGAAGGGTGACGGCGGATCCTTCAGCGTCAGCGTGGGTGATTCACAAGTACGAGGACCCTACCGATCAGCCATGCCCCTCGAAGGGTTCTCGCTGCACATGGACCGATTTGTCACGGCGAGAAGCTCGTCGCGACGATGCTCGCGACGGTGATGACGGTTCGGGAGCGAGCGATCCAGGACTAGCCACGTCGCTTGCGCTACCATCCCTGCCGCGCCACTGTGCGGACCCATGGAGCCCGTCCGCTACCCCCAGGACATCGAAGCCCGCCGGCCGCAGATCATGCCGGTGCTCGAGCCGGGGCAGATCGAGATCATGCGCAGCTTCGGCGGGCCACCTCGGCGTTTCGCACCGGGCGAGCTGGTCTTCACCGCGGGGACGCCGGCACCCATGTTCCTCGTCCTCGACGGCAGCATCGACGCCATCCGCAAGGACGGACTGGGCAACGAGATGCTCCTGGCCACGTTCGAGCCCGGTCAATTCAGCGGCGAGGTGAACCTGCTCAGGAACCTACCTGTCATCGTAGACGCCAAAGCGGGGCCTGGTGGCTGCTACGTCATTCCGTTCAGCGCCGAGAGCGTACGGGCCATCATCATCGCTCACCTCGAGATCGGCGAGATCCTGATGCGCGCCTTCATCTTGCGGCGCGTCGCAATGCTCTCAGCCGACAGCGCAGGCACGATCGTGCTAGGCCGCGCCGGCGATCGCGACGTCATGCGCCTGCAAAACCTGTTCACCAGCAACGGCTACCCGCACACGCTGCTCGACCCGGGCGTCGACGAAGGCGCCGTCGGCATCGCTGCCCGCTTTGGGGTGCAAGAGCACGACCTTCCGATCGTCATCGGCCGCGACGGCTCGATCCTGCGCAACCCGAGCGACGCCGAGGCAGCGCGTCACGTCGGCATCACGCGCGCCATCGACACGACGACGGTTTACGACGTCGCCATCGTCGGCGCCGGTCCTGCCGGGCTCGCCACCGCGGTTTACGCAGCCTCCGAAGGCTTGTCGGTCGTCGTCCTCGAAGCCGTGGTGTACGGCGGCCAGGCCGGGGCCTCGGCACGCATCGAAAACTACTTGGGCTTTCCGACCGGCATCAGCGGCCACGCCTTGATGAGCCGCTCGTTCAACCAAGCGACCAAGTTCGGGGCCGAGATCGGCATGCAGGTCGCGGTCGTAGGTCTCCGCTGCGACAGACGCAACCTCGACGAGGCCGCGGAGCTCGATCTCTCGACCGGCGAGACCGTACGCTGCCGCACCGTGGTCATCGCCAGCGGAGCCCGCTACCGCAAACCGGAGATTCCGCGGTTCAAGGATTTCGAGGGGCGTGGCGTGTACTACTGGGCGTCTCCCGTCGAGGCGAAAGCCTGCGCCAAGCAGGAAGTTGCCCTCATCGGCGGCGGCAACTCGGCTGGCCAAGCAGTCGTCTTCCTCGCCGGCAAGGTCGCCAAACTCCACCTGCTCGTCCGCCGTCCGCTGCACCAGACAATGTCGCGTTATCTGATCGATCGGGTCCGCGCGCAGGCGAACGTCGCGATCCACGAGGGGTGCGAAATCACGCGCCTCGATGGCCAACCGAGCACCGGTCTTGCGGGGATCGCCTGGCGCGAGGGGGCGGCAGAAGTCGCAAAACCCATCCGCCACCTCTTCGCTTTCATCGGCGCCGACCCGAACACCGGTTGGCTCCGCTCCTGCCGCATCGCGCTCGACGACAAAGGGTTCGTGGTCACCGGCCAAAGGCGCGAGGCGAGGACCCTCGAGACCAGCGTTCCCGGCGTCTTCGCCGTCGGTGACGTCCGCTCAGGCTCCGCGAAACGTGTCGCCGCGGCAGTCGGCGAAGGCGCGGCCGTCGTCGGTCAGTTGCACACCCTCCTCGCGATGACCTGACCGTGGCATGACGGCCGTGCCGGGCTCACCGAGGCTGATGCAGCGCCGAGCTTGAAATGCGGGAATGCCTCCAGCGTAGCGATGTTCAGCGCTCGAAGGGGGACTTCCATGACGCCGCTCGCATCGCTGTGCGCGTTCGCGCTCCTCGCCGCTGCTCCGGAAGGCGGCATCATCAGCATCACCACCACTTCCTCCGAGGCTGCGGCCGACTACGTCGAGGCCTTCGATCAACTCTTCGCCGGACATGGTGACCTCGCGCGCGCCGCGGCGAAGAAGGCGCTCTCTCGCGATCCGAACCTGCTGCTCGCCCAGGCGCTGCTCTACGCCATCACTCCGGGCACCGAATCGATGCAGAAGGTGGACGCCGCCGCGCAGGCCGGAGCGTCGCTTCCGGAGGCGGAGCGGACCGAGCTGGCCGCTTGGGCCGCCAACAAGCATGCCGATTCTGAGAAGGCCCGCGCGCTGCAACTGAAGCTGCTCGAGCTCGCCCCCCGCGACTGGCGCGCACACGTCTACGTCGGCACGACGGATTTCTTCCTCGGGCACAAAGCGGAAGAGGCAAAGGGTTATCTGGAGAAGGCGGCAGCGCTGAATCCGAAGGCAGTCTCCGTGTGGGCCACGCTGGCCGCCATCGCCATCGAGCAGGGCGACAGGGCTGGCGCGGCGGAGGCGCAGAAGAAGGTGGCCGACATGCGGCCCGACGATCCGGCCGCGCAGGCCGACTACGCGTATGCGCTGATCACCGCTGGCAACCTCGACGAGGCGGAGCGGACTGCGCGCAAGGCCGCGGCGCTGCCCAACGCGGACGCGAAGCCGGTGGCCGCGCTGGCCAACGTGGAGTACTACCGGTCGCAATACGCCCCAGCCCACCGCGATTTGGCCAAGGCGCGCTCGCTGTCCAAGGACGACAACGAGCGGATGGGCCTGATGCTCTTCGAGCTGCTCGGCTATACCGCCGAAGGGAAGTACCAGGGCGCGATGCAGGCCGCGAGCGCGCTGGAGAAAGAGGCGCGGGCCCGGAAGAACCCGAATTTCTACGTCGTGGCGGCGATGAACCGTTCGTTCGCGGCGAACCTTCTCGGCAAGTACGGCGAAGGCCAGAAGCACGCGGCGGAAGCCCTGGCGCGCACCGACAAGGAGCCGCTCTCGGATGCCGGCCGCAAGGGGTTGAAGCGCGGTACCTGGATCGCCGCCATGTGGGCGCAGGGCTTCGGAAAGAACATCGCGGAGGCGCAGAAGACGCTCGCCATGCTCGAGAAGGACGCGGCGGAGTCGCCGAACGACCTCAACGCCCAGTCGGCCATGTGGTGGGGCCGGGGAGTTCTCAAGCTCGTCAACGGCGACGCGAAGTCCGCGGCGGAAGAGATGCAGAAGTGCGTGCCGACGTTCGACCTCTGCCACTTCCATCAGGCCATCGCGCAGGAGAAGGCCGGCGACAAGGCCGGCGCGCAGGCGACGCGGGCGACCTTGCTGGCGCAGCAACGTTCGCAGGATGCGTTCTTCTTGTCGCTGCGATCGCAGTTGCGGAAGAAGCAAGTGCGAACGGCCGCCGCCGGGCCCGCCGCGGTCAACCGGCGCGCAAATTGAAGGAGTGCTGAGCGCCCGCGGATGTCCGAGGCGATTGTCTTTCCTGGCTGGTGATACGGTCGGGCGCATGCGGAGGGTCCTGGCTGCCGTCGCGCTCTCGTTCGCGGCGACGGCAGGTATCCTTCCACCCATTACTTCAGTCCCCGGCAGCGGTTTGAATGCTCACGCGTATAGCTTCATGACGTCCTGCCCTGGCGCGCCGTGCCAGCGCGGTGAGCGCCTACGGTATTAGCTGGGGCGTGTTCTGCGGTGCGGTGCTCGCTTCGCCGAGCGGGCCGAAGCCGTTCCAACCCCAGCCCCAGACTGTTCCGTCCGTCTTCAGCGCAATCGTGTGTGAGTCGCCCCCGGAGACGGAAGCCCAGTTCGTGTCCGTGCCGACCTGCACCGGATCCGTCCGATCCGTCGTCGTGCCGTCCCCGAGTTGCCCGCTTGCGTTCGAGCCCCAGGTCCAGAGCGTTCCGTCCGTCTTGATGGCCATCGAATGATCGGGACCCGCGGCTACCGACGCCCACTGCGTGTCTGTTCCAACCTGCACCGGCGCGAGCTGAGCAGGCGTCGCCAGGTTGCCGACTGGCTGCCTGCCCCACGCCCAGAGCGTCCCGTCGGCCTTGATGGCCATCGAATGACGGAGACCCGGGGCAATCGACGCCCAGTGCGTCTCCATCCCCACCTGCACCGGCGCGTTCCGATTCGTCGTCGTCTCGTCCCCGAGCTGGCCAGCGCCGTTCCACCCCCAGGACCAGAGCGTTCCGTCCGTCTTGATGGCCAACGAATGAAAGTTTCCTGCGGCTGCCGACGCCCAGTGCGTGTCCGTTCCCACCTGAAGCGGGACCGTCGGTGGGTTGAGGTCAATATCGGAGCGCGGGCCAGAGCCCCAATCCCAGAGCGTCCCGTCCGTCTTGACCGCCAGCGTGTATCCGCCGCCTGGAACGACTGACGCCCAGCTCGTGGCCGATGCCACCTGCACGGGCGTGAACCGCGGCGCGATCGTGCCGTCCCCGATCTGGCCCCAGACGTTCCAGCCCCAAGTCCAGAGCGTCCCGTCCCTCTTCAGCGCCGCCGTGTGAATGTCGTTGGTAGTGATGGATCTCCAGTTCGTATCCGTGCCTATCCGTTGCGGAACGCTCCACTGCGTTATCGCCCCCATTCCCCAGCTGGCCGTATAGATTGGCGCCCCAGGTCCAGACGGCTCCGTCCCTCCTCACTGCCACCGTGTGGTAGAGGCTCGCATCGACCCATGCCCAGTGCGTGTCCGCGCCCACTTGGGTCGGCGCCTTCT
>VBKI01000017.1:0-577 GCA_005879535.1 Deltaproteobacteria bacterium
ACGACTGGAAGCCGGCCGTGAATCAGGGGTACGAGGTGCAGATTGACGACCGGGGCTTCGATCCGGCAACGAACGCCACCGGCGAGCCGTCGCACTTGACTGGTGCGGTGTATGCACTGGCTCCCGTTGAAAAGCTGCTCTCCAGACCCTTGGGGCAGTGGAATACATTCGAGATTCGGGCGGTCGGAAACAAGATCGATGTGTTCCTCAACGGCGCGAAGGCGACATCGTACACAGGAGATGGCAGCCGGCCTGCAAGCGGGCACATCGGGTTGCAGGCGCACCATGCAGGGTCACGCGTCTTGTTCCGCAATCTTCGCGTGCAGAAGCTCTAAGGCGGTCGAAAAACGGACTCGGATGGAGCGGGTTCCGGTGAGTCGCGAGTGACGTGGTCGTGCCCGTGATTTGAACCCTAAGACTTCGGTCTTGAGAGCACCGCGCGATTAAGTGGGCTACGTCCCAGGACGGCGAGCAGTCAAGAAGGCCTTCAGATCTGCTGGCGCGATTCGGGTCGCGTTCAGGACGCGGACGTGGCTCAGCTGTCCACGGGCGCAGAGCGTGTAAACGGTCGCCGTGC
>VBKI01000017.1:613-18179 GCA_005879535.1 Deltaproteobacteria bacterium
CGGTATGGGAGATTCGTGGATCGGGCCGCGTGACCGTCTCGAGTGAAATTGAAGCCTTGGGCTGAGAGTGCAACGCCGTGGAAGTTCGGGAATCCCGTCCTTCCGAATTGCCAAGGCGACGGTCGCCGGTTCGAAGGGTGCCCGCCGGGAACTTTGACCAGATCTTGTCCAAACTCGAGTGGACTCGTGGATCCCAGCGTGGACTTCGGTGGACTTCCTGCCCACACAACTCCTCGGAACGACTGAAAACATAAGTGGCGACGCCCGTCTGCCGGTTGGGTGAAATCGCCCTCATAACCCGAAGGTCGCAGGTTCAAATCCTGCCCCCGCAACCAAATCCAAGGCCCGGTCCCCTCGAAGAATTCTCTCGGGACCGGGCCTTGCCGGAGCGATGAGCGGCTTCTCAGCGATCCTCGGCGGAATCATCCTTGCGATCCTCATCATCGCCGCCAGCTTGTGCAGTGAGCAGATAGCGCCAGGCGTCGGTCAGGCTGGGGGTGCCATCGGGGCCGAGCGGGGTGCGGTCGTCCCTGGCGATGCTCAAGTGGAAGTCGGTACCCATCGGCGTCAATGGCGGGACCTGAGAGGGGAGATGAGGCGCGAGGTTCGTGACGAGCATGTGCGTGAAGTCGTACGGAGGCTCCATGTTCTCCGGAAACTTGTCGCCGCCGAAGGCGGTCATCCCGAGCAGGCCCCAACTCGCATGGATCGGCATGAAGAGTGGTTCGCGCTGATGTGCGAGGCCCCAATACCGATTCGCCGGCGTCACATCCGTTGAGACCCACGGAGCGCTCGCCGCGGTGGAACTGAAGCTATCGGGCACTGCGGAGAACAGCACCACGCGAGCCACGAGATGCGACTTCGCGATCAATGCGGCCTGGCCGCCTCCCAGGGAGTGCCCTCCGACCGCGATCCGTGACCACTTGGGCTCGCCATGCCGCAAGAATCGCGACCATCCTTCCTCGGGATAGTACTTGCCGAGGTATTGGAGCAGCTTCGGGAGCAAGTTGTAGATGCTTTTGGGGACCCCGGGGTGCACGACCGAGTGCTCTCGCGGCGTCCCATCGAGCATCTCGAGACGTGAATCCCGAAAGCAGGCGTTCGGATCGGCGACTCTGCAAGCAACTGCGAGGGCCGCGGTGCCGTTCGCGAATGCCAAGCCGACGACATGATAGCCGGCCCGTGCGGCCTCCATCTGAACGAGCCCGTAGCTCTTCGGAGGAATGCCATGGCCCGGCATGAACACGAGGAGCTTTTGGTTCCGTCGAGCGCTCGTGTCGACCCATGTAACGTGGTCGTTCAGGCCCGTAGCAATACAAGGAGTCTGGTCGCTCACGCCCGGGTCGCAAGGATCCGTCGCGGCTGGCCCGACGGTGTGCGTCAAGATTCCTTTGGGAATGTGTTCGTCCTGACCGTTCTCCTCTCCAGCGCTTTCGGACGCCTGCGTGTTCACGGCGCGAGCAGTCTCGCGTTCCGTATCCATGCCGCAGGCGACCATTGTCGCAACGAGGGCGCAGAGAAGCTCCTCTAAGTTCTGCTTCCGTTTCATGGTTCCTCCATTCTCGTATTGCAATGCCGGTACAGCGCGGCGTTCGGCCGCTCTGAAGGAGCTCGGGATCCCGAACGGGTCCTCCGAGCCCCCTACAAAGCAGAACGTAAATTTCGGCTGATCGGGGACAGGCCCTGCCGCGCTTGCTGTGTCGCCCCGCTCTAAGGCGACAGGCCTAATCGGCGCAGCAGGTCGCCAAAACGCGGGTCCGCGCGCACTGGGTCTAACATGGGCTCCACTTTCATCCGAACCAACCTCCACTCGCGATGGGCATAGGCCTTTTCAAGGGAGGCAAACGCTTGGTCGTTCTGACCTAACCCGGCATGGATGATTGCGATATCAGTCCAGGAAGAATGGGGTCCGTGTGAGGAGCGCGCGAGCTCCTCGAGCACTTGGTGCGCTTCGGCTTCTCTCCCTGCGCGGGCGTAGGCATGTGCAAGCGCCGACGCATACCGCGACATCGTGGGGGAGAGGGCGCTGGCTTTCTGGAATTCGGCAATTGCCTCCACGAAGGCCATCCTTCGCAAATACGTCCTGCCAAACTGGAAATGCACATAACTGAAATTGGCATCCATCTCCACGGTCTTCCGAAACCGTTCGATGGCGAGATCTTCTCGTCCTCCCTCCGCCAAAATCAGTCCAAGGCTGGTATTGATCGTGAGCGAAAAAGGGTCGAGTTGGTGGGCCTTGTTGCTTTCCGACAACGCTTCTTCGTGCCGACCGTGCGCAGAGAGGTATTCCGCATACCAATGGTGGGCGGTGGCATATCCGGGATTTAGCTCGATCGCGCGCCTGAACTCTCTCTCTGCAGCCGACCAGTCCCAGTCGAGATTCTCATGGATTCGCGCCAGCGAGGTATGCGCCTCGGCAAGCCCTTCGTCGAGCTCCAAGGCCCGGGTCGCCGCTTTTTTCGCTTTCGGCAAGACCTCTTGGGATGGCAACACGCTGTACATGGCCGCGAGGTTATAGGAGTCCGCCAACCCGGCGTAGGCGAGCGCGTAACCTGGATCTCGTTCGATCGCCTCGTCGAAGTAAGCAATCGCTTTGTGGAAGCCGTCTGCCGTCCTCTTGTTCCAGAAATAGCGACCCCTCGCGTATGCCTCATACGCGCCTGGATTCACTTGGGACGCCAAAGCGAAGCGGGTCTGTTCTCCCCGGGTCATCTGGATTTTGATCTGGTTGGCGATCGCCCGCGCTATCTCGCCCTGCAGCGCCAGGATGTCGCGCAAATCGCGCTCGTAATTTTCGGCCCAAAGTTGATGATCTCTGTGCGCGTCGATCAAATGCACCGAGATTCGAACGCGCTCGCCCACCCGGGCCGCTGTGCCCTCGACGACGGCGTCCACGTGCAGCTCTCGACTGATTTCGGATAGCGGGACTGTCCGTCCATTGTACCGCATCGCCGAAGTTCGAGAGATGACGCGCAATGCCGCGATCTGCGCCAAATGGCTTGTCAGCGCATCGGTGACTTCCTCCGCAAAATAGTCCGGACCCTGCGCCAGGTCTTGGGAAAGGCTTTCGAGCGGCAGCACGACAAGCGATCGGATGTGGCCCGCTGAAGCGCCGCGTTTGGCCCATTCAATCCGACCAAGCACCAACGCTGTCGCGAGGAGCATCAACGCCGTGACCAGAATGCGGCCCCGGGCCACGAAGCGCCGACGCCCGAGCTCGTCGAGCAGGCGGTCCATCGACTCGAAACGGTCCGCCCGGTCTGGACTCAATCCACGTCGAAGAAGCCGCCGCAGCCACGAAGGGACGCGGCTGGATTTTGGCGCATTGATTCTGCGCTCCTTGATGGCCGCGAGGAGGGCTCCAACGCTCTCCCCGGTGAACGGCAACTCGCCATAGAGCGACTGATGCAACGCCACGCAAAAGCTGAACTGGTCTGTCGTTGCATCCGCGGGTTCGTTGTTCAGCTGTTCGGGCGCCATGTACGCCGGAGTGCCGAGCAACTTACCCGGTTCGGTGAGCTGAGCGCCGAGCATCGCAAGGTGCGGTGACGATTTCGTGTCGTCGCCAGGCTGTTCGTTGGGAGCTGGATCCTCCGCCCCGAAATCGGCCCGCATCGGACGCGCCAACCCGAAGTCGAGCACGCGAGCGCGGCCGTCTTCGCCGAGCCACACGTTGTCTGGTTTGAAATCGCGGTGAACGATGCCCTTTGCGTGTGCCGCCGCGAGTCCCCTTCCCGCCTGCACAAAGATTCCCACGATATCGGACCACTTTCGCTTTTCAGCTGAGAGCCAGTCGCTGACGGTGCACCCCTCGATGTACTCCATCGCAATGAAGACCTGGTCTTTGAACGTACCCACGTCGTGGATGGCAATGACGTTGGGGTGCGTAACCTGAGCCAGGGACTGCGCTTCGCGTAGAAGTCGCGCTCGGCTTTCCCTCGGATCCATTCTTCCCGTTGGTTCCGGGCGGATCAGCTTGATCGCGACCTTTCGGCCCAACTCCGGATCATAGCCGGCATAAACCGCCCCCATGCCGCCGCTGCCGAGCTCTCGCTCGACGAGGTAACGCCCGAGGGCGGTGGGGGGCGCGGTGCCGGGACCGGCTTGCTTCACTCCTCCTTCCAACCCCTCCGCCAGTCCCTTGGCGACGAGCTGCGCGGCAGGTCGGGCAAGAAAGGTCCCGGCGTTTTGATCGGAGGCGAGAAGAGATTCCACATCTCGGCGCAGCTCGTCGTCTCCGGCAGACGCCTCGTCGAGGAAAGCGATGCGCTCGCTCTCTTTACGTGTCAGCACCAGGGATATCAATCGGTCGACTTGTCGAAACCGTTCCGGGGTCATCCGGGTCGCTCGTTGCTCAGCTCGCGATACAGCCAGGCTCTCGCCCAGCGCCATTCTCTTTTCACCGTTCTGGCCGAGAGACCGATCAGCTCCGCGATCTCTTCGACACTGAGACCGCCGAAGTACCTCAGCTCGACAATCTGACTTTTACGCGGATCGATCCCAGCCAATCCGGTCAGCGCGTCATGAACGGCGAGGATCTCCGCACTTCCCGGCTCTGCGCCTTCTTCCGCCTCGGTGAGCGACACTCGGACCGGATTGCCCCCGCGCTTGGCGGAGCCGCGCCCCCGGGCGTAGTCGACGAGGACGCAGCGCATCGCCCGCGAGGCAACGGCCACAAAGTGAGGTCGATCTTTCCACTCGGTCTCACGCCGGTGAGCGAGCTTGAGGTAGGCCTCGTTGACGAGATCCGTCGTCTGGAGCGTGTGACCCCGCCGGTGGCCAGCCAAGTGGCGTTTCGCAAGCCGGCGCAACTGTTCGTAAACCACCGGCATGAGTTGATCGACCGCCGGTTCGTCCGCCCTTTGCGCGTTCGTGAGCCGTCGATCCATCCCCGCCGTTGCCGCGATCATCGGCCGCACCTCTTTGGGCTAAGCATGGCCGGTCATAGCGCTTCCAGGCGAGAACGGTAAGACAGGATGTAAGCGCAAGAGGAGGTGGGTATCGGCACCGGCGACCCGCTTGTTCGCTCACCAGAAAAGGCGATGGGCTAACTAGATGAGCAACGGGCGACAGACCAGTCGCAGGGCGCGTATCAGATGTAGCCCTAGGTCGGCACTTTTCTGGGCTCCGGTATGCCCGCACTTCATTCAGACGTCCCGTGCCGCTGGCCTGATTGCGCTCTGCGGACCGCGCGAGAGCCGCTGATACGGAGGGCGATCGTGTCGGCTGTGTCTGAGTAGGAAATCGGCCCCCCGCAACCATCAAAACCTAGGCCCTGTCGGCCGTTAGCCGATGGGGCCTTCGTGTGTTCAGGCCCCCTTTCCGTCCACTTTGTCCAGATCTTGTCCAGAACCACCGCCGCGCTTCGCGACGCCGGCCTCGAGCCGCTTCACCGCCTCGCGCAGGTCGTCCTCCTCGATGATGTTGTAGCGATCGAAGACGGCCCTGGTGCGGTGTCCCGACATCTTCATCACGACCGACTCCGGCACTCCGCGCCGGCGGGCGTTGGTGACGAAGCTGCGCCGTAGGTCGTGAAGCCACACGCCCGTGAGCTTCGCCGCAGTGCACGCGCACGAAACATACGCCACCAGGATGGTCGGCTTGAGCTGATCCTCGGCGGCGGCGACGAACCGTTTGAAGGCCGCGTATCGTCCAGCACTGACCGGCGCACGTTGGGCTTGCGCAGCAGCTTCACCGCTCCGAGCGGATTGGACGCGAGTGAGCCGCACGCGACCGCGTAGTTGAGCATGCGCTTGAGCAGCTCAACTTCCTTGTCGAGCGTGGCCGGCGAGGGCGCCTTTTCCTGCGCGTCCTCTCCGCCAGCCTCCTCGTGCGGGACTCGTCGACGTCCTTCACCGTCAGGGCCGTAGCGAGCTTCTGCCCGAGATGCCGGTTCAGATGCTTTGCCCGGCCTTGCTCGGACGGCGCGAACTGCTCCGCCGTCTCGCGACGCTGGTCCCGCCGCCGCGGGCTCACCTCGTGCGCTACCACGGCGTCTTCGGGCCGGCCTCGAAGTGGCGAAAGGAGATCGTGCCAACGCCCTCGCCGAGTACGTGCCCCGCATACGCACCATGTGCGAGCGACGCGCCGGACACCTCCCACCCGCCGCCAGCGACCAAGCCTTTCCGGCCGCTCGATTCGCGCATTCCCTGCAGCGAGCTGCTCCTGCGCGTCTTCCGTGAAGACATCCTCGCTTGTCCCTGCGGCGGACGCCGCAAGGTCATCGCCTTCATCGACGATAAGCCGGTGATCGAGAGGATCCTCCGCCACCTCGGCCTGCCCACCACCGGCCCGCCCGCCGCTTCGGCTCGCCTCCCGGCGCCCGCCAAGGCCTCGCTCAGGCAAGACGACGTCCCCGAGCTGCAGCATCGCTGCGCTGACGGGCCGGCTCGTCCAACCTCTTGAATCCGGAGTGCGTGCGCTCCACGGAGCGGGCCGCTGGCATGCGGAGCAGGGCGGCGAGTTGCCACAACGATACTTATTCGACCTCTCCCTCCGCAGACGAGAAGAGAGCGACGCGTACGCCCAGGAGCGGCACAGGATCGCCCACCATCGTCTCAAAACACGCCGGATTGCAATCGCGGCAACGCGCGACGTGCATCAGCGTTTCGTCGCCACCTCCAGTGGAATGCGGAGGATCTGCGGCTTCGGGGCTGACGCGAGCGGGGTCTCGGACGTGTCGATCGCGGGAGCGCTCGCGACGGCGTAGAGCCATTCCTTCCCGACGGCAACGGTGGTCTGGTTGTACTCCGCGGGCGACCGCGCGTTCAGCGTGACGGTTCGCACGACCGACGCGCCATCCTTAGACAATTCGATCCGCACGATGCGCGCGAGATACGGCGAGCGCTGCACGCCGACCAGCGCTCCTTCGTGCCATGACAGCCCGTCGATGCTGTTCACGGCCGCGTCGCGCGGCACCGCCACCGGCTGCGACATCTGCGTGCGCAGGTCGAACCGGATCAACCCTTCGAGTGCTGCGACGTAGAGGTGCCGCTGGTCGGGCGCGAGCACGATGCCGTTCGGCAGCGACATCCGCGGGTGGCGAAAGAGCAGCGACAGCTTGCCGCCGTGCAACCGATAGACGGCGTTTTGCGGCGTGTCGGTGACGTAGACGTCGCCGCCGCGCGCCACCGCGAGATCGTTGAACCCGTGCAGGGATGGCCGTTCGTCGAGCCACGCCTGCTGAACCAGCTTGCCCGTTTCGAGGCTGTACGCGATGACGCCGGAAATCCCCGCGTCCGGCTTGCCCTGCGTGGCGCTGAACAGCTCCGGGTACACGCAGGTCGCGGCCCATAGCAGCCGCCGCCGGGCGTCCACCTTGATGCCCAGGACTTCGCGCAGCGCTCCGCCCCGGGGCACGAACGTGGATACGGTGCCGGCGGGATCGATCTGTAGGATTTCACCGTGCGTCGTGCCGGTGAACACGCGCCGCGTGGCGGGGTCGTATTCCACGCCTTCGGGCTGCGCCGTGGCGTCAGGAAGGACGGCGAACACCTCGGCACGTGGAACGGCCGCGAGATTCCGGCGCGCGCGGACGGAAAGATCATCCAACTCGACGGAAGCAGGGAGCGCCTGGAATTCCTGAACGCGCTGCACCTCGAGGCCGGCGCCGCGTTCGATGGCTTGCCGCAGCAGCCCGACAGCATCCGTGGCGTGCCCGTTCGCGGCTTGGGCACGGGCCATGCTGATGAGCAGGTCGGGATGATCGGGAACGTGCGCGAGCGCCTGCTGTCCTTCCGCGAGCCAGGTCTTCGCGTCGCCGGCCTGCCGGGCTTTTCTTGCAGCCAGGACATGATCGACGATCGAGGCGCCGCCAATCAGCAGAATCGCGGTGAGGACGTGTCCCATGCGCTCACCGAACAGCCGGAGCGTTCGCCCATTCCCGCCGGCACAAGGCGGATTCACAGTGCGCGGCCGCTCCACCGAGCGGGCCGCTGGCATGCGGAGCAGGGCGGCGAGTTGCCAGTCTTATCCGACCTCTCATCCGATCGGGAAGCAACTGAACGGTGCTCTCGAACCTCACGCATTCGAGATCACCGTAGTCGCAGGCTGCGTACAGACGTCCGCGACAGTTAGGCGATCGTCCGGGACGGTGGCGATGGAAGCGGGCACGGAGCGTTCTGAGCGCGTCGCTCCTGCGTCAGTAAACGGGGTGCATTCCACGTTCCATGCTCCTTGGCCCGCTTGGGGACTCGACAATTAACAAGTCGTGATCTTGACACATGTATCCTTAACGCGCAGTCTAGTTCACGATGCTATCGGACCGCCAGGTCGTGGAGCTCTTTCACCTGCACTTCGTCCGGCTCCTTTGCTCGGGGCCTGACAAGGATCGCTTCGCCATCAAGGGCGGCTGCAACCTGCGCTTCTTCTTCGAGAGCGTCCGCTACTCGGAGGACATCGACCTCGACGTCGAGCGCGTCCCCGTCCAAACGCTGAAGGAGAAGGTCGGCAAGATCCTGGAAGGGCCCGCGCTGCGGCTGCCGCTCAAGAGCCGCGGCATCTCGGTGCGTGAGGTCAGCGCGCCGAAGCAGACGGAGACGACGCAACGCTGGAAGCTCGGCGTGACTGCCGAAGGCCGCTCGTTGCCTCTGCACACGAAGATCGAATTCTCGCGGCGGAAGACGACGGAGCAGGCGAAGGTCGAGCCAGTCGCGGCGAGCGTGCTGGCCGATTACCAACTCATGCCGCTTCTCGCGCCGCGCTACCCACTCGACGCAGCGCTGCGGCAGAAGGTCGGGGCACTCGTAGGCCGCAGCTCCGTCCAGGCGCGCGACGTGTTCGACCTGGTCGTGCTCCTCTCCAAGGCGGCGGGGAAGGTGGACGCGCTGCGCCCCATTCGCAGCCAGGTCCCGAAAGCCATTGAGCGTTCAATGGAGGTCTCGTACGCAGAGTTCAAGTCCCAGGTCGCGTCTTACCTGAAGCCCGAGCACCAGGACGAATATGGCACCCGCAAGGCCTGGGATGCCATGCAGGCGCAGGTGATCGAGCAGTTCGAGAAGGTGCCCGCATGAACGCGAGCGAGGCGCTGGGTCGGCTCAAGAGGCTCCGCGTGCCAGCCGCAACCACCGCCGACGCGGCCGCGGTGCTCGGGGTATCGGGTGAGGCGGCCAGCCATATGCTGCGGAGGCTTGCACGGTCGGGGCTGGTAACGCCGCTCCGCAAGGGCGTTTGGGCGCTGGCCGACCGACCCGATCCGCTCGCCCTGGCCGAGTACGTGACGACGCCATACCCGAGCTACTTGTCGCTGCAGACGGCGCTCTACCAGCACGGAATGATCGAGCAGATCCCCTCGATGATCTTCCTCGTCTCGCTCGCGCGCAGCGGCCGGGTCGAGACGGGGCTCGGAACCTACAGTGTGCATCACGTGCAACCAGCCTTCTTCGATGGCTTCGAGTCGCTTCCGGACTCGGGCATCAAGCTCGCGGCGCCTGAGAAGGCGCTCGTCGATTTTCTGTATCTCTCTCCGACGCGCAGCCGGCTGTTCGCTGCGCTTCCCGAAGTCGAGCTCCCGCGTGGCTTCCGGCGCAGCGTGGCCCGCGAATGGGCCGGGCGCATTCCTTCCCAACGGCTGAGAACCATCGTCGCGCGCACGCTCGACGACGTGCTCGCGCGAGGCACCAGAGTGGGCCGCAAAATTTGACCAGATCTTGTCCAAACTGGAGGGCACTCGTGAGTTTTGGCGTTGACCCACGTCGACCCCGCAGCTTCGCCCTCGGTTCCAACGAACTATCATTGATCACGCACGGGTTTTCCACGTTCGCGGTCCTCGAAACTCGCCAGGGCCGAGGATCTGTTTCCATAGGCCGGGAGCGCAGCCTGGAAAGCTGGAGTCGGATCTCCTCTTACTAAAGAGCGCGACGCGCGCCCAATTCCTGCAGCAGCGTGAGCACGTCGAGGTCGGTCCAGTCGCGCGGACCGGCGAACTTGAGTCGCAGGTTGCCGCTCGCGTCGACGAGGTAGCTTTCGGGGAACTTCGTCGTTCCCCAGGAGCGCGAGACGATGGCGCCTCGATCGAGCGCCACCGAATAGGGTGGCTTGCGGCCGGCGAAGAACTTGTCCACGGCGTCCCAACCGTCGTCGGCGCTGACAGCGACGAGCTGGAACGAGTCACGGGAAAACATCGTGGCCAGCTCACGCAGGCTGGGCTCCTCGGCGCGGCACGGCGGGCACCAGCTGGTCCAGAAGGTCACCAGGACCACCTTGCCTTTGAGCTGCTCGAAGTCGAGCGTTTCCCCGTCCCGCATCGGCAAGGCGAAGGCGATCGCGGCCTCGCGTGGAAGCTCGCGGGCATCGAGGGTGGCGCGGGCCTGTTCGAGCTCGCTGATCGTCTCGAGTGAGACCTTCCTCGCTGCGAATGTCCCGACCGCCACCACCAGGCAGACTGCAAGACTCCATTTCAGTCGGGTGTTCATCGAGTCCTCGCGGAAGCGAGTGCATCAATCAGGCCCATCCCGACAGCCGGGATGCTCGAGAGACGGACGAAATGATTGCGAGTGGGCTAACGAACGCGCAAATTTTGCGTGCCTAGCCAGACGTTCACGAAGATCGGATCGACGACGCATTCGTCGAGATGCTAGCGTCGCCGGACGATGGGCGGCGCGAGTCTGGCCGGCGTGGTTCTCGGCGCCCTGTTGGGCGCGGCCGTCGGGATCGGAGGCTACACCTTCGTCTACGCGCGCGGTTACAGCTACCTGATCGACGATCCCCAAGCCTGCATGAACTGTCACGTGATGCGCGAGCAGTTCGATGGCTGGGTGAAGTCGAGCCATCGCTCGGTCGCGACCTGCAATTCCTGCCACACGCCGCACCGCTTCTTCGCGAAGTGGTTCGTCAAGGCCGAGAACGGGTTTCGCCACTCGTTCGCTTTCACCACCGGGCGCTTTCCCGAGCCCATCCGAATCGTTCCGGCGGACTTGAAGGTCACCGAGTCGACGTGTCGCAGTTGCCACGCCGCCATCGTGGACGCGATCGATTCACAGCACGCGCCGGGACGCGAGCTGTCGTGCGTCCGCTGCCACCGCAACGTGGGGCACTTGCACGCAGGAGAGTGACATGGCCGAGCCAGGTTCCCGTCGCATCACGCCGACCGGGTTGGCGGTCGTCTTCGCCGCGATCGCCGTCGCTGCGCTGGTCGCGCTGCTCGTCAACATCTTCACGCGCAAGCAAGAAGCCCAGAATCCGTTCTATCGCGTGGTCGAGTTGACCGAGACCACGGAGGACCCCGCGCTCTGGGGAAAGAACTTTCCCCTACAGTACGATCAGTATCTGCGAACCATCGATCAGGTCCGCACCAAATACGGTGGCAGCGAGGCATTGCCGCGCACTCCGACGCAGGCAGATCCACGCTCGGTCGTCGCGCGCTCGCGCCTCGAGCGCGACCCGCGATTGACGACGATCTATGCCGGGTACGCATTCTCGAAGGACTTCCGCGAACGCCGCGGCCACGCCTACATGCTCGAGGACCAGATCTTCACCGGCCGCCAGCAGGCCGTGCAGCAGCCGGGAACGTGTCTGCATTGCCACGGGTCCATGGTGGTGACGTATCGCGAGGCAGGCGGCGGCGATCTCATCAAAGGGTTCGAGAAGCTTAACCCGATGCCGTATCAAGAGGCCGTCAAGCACGTGAAGTATCCGGTCGCGTGCATCGACTGTCACGATCCGAAGACGATGCAATTGAGAATCACCCGCCCCGGATTCATCGAAGGCATGCGTGCGTACAAGGAAGGGCAGGGCATCAAGAATTATGACGTCAATACCCAGGCGACGCGCCAGGAGATGCGCAGCTACGTCTGCGGGCAGTGCCATGTCGAGTACTACTTCAAGGGCAAGGAGAAGCGCCTGACCTATCCCTGGAACAAGGGCCTGAAGGCCGATGAAATCATGGCTTGGTACGACGAGCTCGGGTTCAAGGACTGGGTCCACAAGGACACCGGGACGCAGATGCTCAAGGCGCAGCATCCCGAGTTCGAGACGTTCAACCAGGGAATCCACGCGCGCTCGGGCGTCGCGTGCGCCGACTGCCACATGCCGTACATGCGGGTCGGCGCTCTGAAGATCAGCGACCACGACGTGCGCAGTCCCGTGCTCAACATCAACCACGCCTGCCAGACCTGCCACCGGTGGCCGGAGCAGGAGCTGAAGGACCGGGTCGAGATCATCCAGGATCGCCACTTCGAGCTGCGCAACCGCGCGCTCGACGCGGTCGTGGCGCTAATCGGCGATCTCAAGAGCGCCAGAGAGTCCGGCCGACCCGATGCGGAGCTCGACCCCGCGCGCTCGCTCCACCGCAAGTCGCAGTGGTTGGTCGACTTCGTGGAATCGGAGAACTCGATGGGGTTCCACGCGCCGCAGGAGTCGGCGCGGGTGCTCGCGGCCGCGATCGATCTGGCCCGGCAGGGGCAGCTGGCACTGCGCCCCGGGCGCTCGCAGCAGCCTGCCGCACCCGCGCCGGCGCAGCCGCCGAAGACTCCCTAGCGCTTAACCGCCTCTTCTGGCGTGCGGCGAAGGAGCAACAACGCCCAGCAAACTGTGGAAGCGAGGAAGCACGCGGCGGCGATTCCGAGCCAGAGATTCAAGCGGGCCGCGTCGACGTCCACCAGCAACCGGCACGCGAGGGCGAGGGCGAGCAGCACTCCGACTCCGACCAGCGGGCGTGGCGTTCTTGCCAACAGCTCGGCGCGGCCGCCGTGCGAGAGCACCACGTGCACCGACACGGAGAGGGTCAGGAGCGCGTAGCATCCGATGAAGACGATGTGAAGGCCGATTCGTCTGTATTCCGGCAGCGCGGCCACGAAAGCATAGCCGATGGGCATCATCCAGGCAGCGATCCAGACCAACCGGCGATGCAGCCCTGGTAATGTCGGGTAGATCCAGAGCCGCGCCGAGGGGATGAGAGCAAGTCCGACGGCCGCAGCGCGCAGCGCAAACGCTGCGCGGATGGCTTCCGTCTCGATAAAGAAACTCCCGACGAAGGCAAGGCCCAGCGCGAGGTGCGCGATACGGGGAATGCGTCCCGGCGGTGCGCCCCTGCAGATCGCCGGAATGAGGAAGCCGCCGACGCCGAGGATGAGGCCCGTCATCACGCCCTGGAGCACGAGCCCGCGGCCGATGTCGTGCAGCCACATGCGTTCGCTCGCCGCGCCGAATCCGGCGAGGACGGCGCCCACTACTCCCATCGCGAGCGCGCCGATGACCCATACGAAGCTGGGAGGCACGTCGCCCTCGCGGAACCGGCGGAGCGCGAACCCGATAATGACGGCGAGCAGCGCGAGCCAGAAGACCTGCGCGAGGGCCCACTGCTCGAACCACGCGCAGATCGTCGTCCCGATGGGGGCCACCAGGCCTACCGCCATCTGCCACGGCGCGGGCGGAGCGGTGCCGGTGCGTCGCGGAATCATAGTGAAGAGAAAACCGACGGCAAAACTGGCCAAAAAGCCCTGGATCTGTGCCATCGAGTGGAAGATGGAGCGGTATTCGTCGGTGACACCGAGGGCAAACAGGAGCCAATGCAGCACGCCCGCCCAGGCGAGTGCCGCGCCGAGCGGAAAGAAGACGCGATAGGGCTCACGGCGCCACGCAGGCGCATCGCGCACCGAGGAGGCGATGCGCAGCTCGAATGGCACGGCAGTCACGAGAGGCCGACCCGCCACGACTGCAAGATACGCATGTAGTTGGCGCGCGAGAACGCGTTCGGGTCCGGACAATGGGCAAGGCTCATGTTTCCGCGCATTTGTTTCAGCGACTCGTACTCGTGCTCCTGCATCCAGCGCTCCATCTCGAGTCGAAGCGTACGCAGGTGATCGGGCCCTTTCTTCAGCAGGGCGGAGACGACCTGGACCGCGCTCGCGCCAGCCATCACCGACTTGATGGCGTCGAGCCCCGAATGCACGCCGCCCGAGATGGCCAGCGGGACGTTGACGCCGGCGGCGACGATCGCCAGCCATCGCAGCCGCAGGAGCAGCTCCGAAGGATCGGAGAGGTGCAGCCTTGGCTCCGCCTCCAGGTTCTCCGCGTCGATGTCCGGCTGATAGAACCGGTTGAACAGGATGATGCCGTCTGCGCCGGCGCACTCCAGCTGGCGGACAAGGTGCGGCAATGCGGAGAAGAAAGGCGAGAGCTTCACCGCGACCGGAATCCGCAGCGCGCCCTTCACCAGCCGGACGATGTCGATGGTACGACGCTCGACCGCCTCGCTCGCCTCGGCGGCATCGGTCGGCAGATAGTAGACGTTCAGCTCCAGCGCGTCGGCGCCGGCCTCCTGGATCCGCATCGCGTATTCGAGCCAACCTCTCGCCGTGATCCCGTTCAGCGAGCCGATCACCGGGATTGCGACCGCTTCCGTAATGCAGCGGAGCTGGTCCAGGTACTCGTCGGGCCCCAGTGAGAATTCGCTCGCCTTCGGGAAATAGGAGATCGCCTCGGCGAACGATTCAGCGGGCGTTTCGATGGCGTAGATGTTGCCGGTCGTCTCGCGCGTGATCTGCTCTTCGAAGATGGAACGCATGACGATGGCCGAGGCGCCGGCGTCTTCGAGGCGCCGCACCATGTCCAGGCTGTCTGCCAGCGGTGAGGCGCCCGGCATGAGAGGAGAATCGAGCTTGAGGCCGAGGTACTCGGTGGTCAGGTCCATCGCCTGTCCTACTTTCCCGCCGGCGCGGCGCCAGAGGGCGTGATCGGGACGCCCTTCTCGAGCTTCTCGTACAGGCGGAATCTCTCCTGGATGTCGTTCTTCGCGGACTTGACCAGCTCGCGGTACCGGTCCGGATTCTGGTTTTCGGTCATGCGAAAGCGAGTCTCGTTGCGCATGTACGCGGCGAGGTCGCCCTTAGGCGGCGAGGAATCGAGCTTGAAAGCGCTCCCGCCGTCGACGGCGCGCCGCGGATCGAAGCGGTACAGCGGCCAGTAGCCGGTCTCGACGGCGAGCTTCTGCTGCTCGACGCCGAACGCCATGTCGTAGCCGTGTGCGATGCACTGGCTATAGGCAATGATCAGCGAGGTTCCCGGATAGGAATCGGCCTCCTGGAACGCTTTGAGCGTCTGGGCGTCCTTGGCTCCGAAGGCGACCCGCGCCACATAAACGTTGCCGTAGCTCATCGCCAGCATTCCCAGGTCCTTCTTGGGACGTGCTTTTCCGGCCACCGCGAACTTGGCCGTTGCTCCGATGGGAGTCGATTTCGAGGCCTGGCCGCCGGTGTTCGAGTAGACCTCGGTGTCGACGACGAGGATGTTGACCTTGCGGCCCAGCGCGAGCACGTGGTCGAGGCCGCCGTAGCCGATGTCGTAGGCCCAGCCGTCACCGCCGACGATCCAGACGCTCTTCTTCACCAGATAGTCTGCGAGAAGCGCGAGTCTCCCGGACTCCGCGTCGGAGAACGTCCTGAGCAGCCGCTTCAGCTCCGCGACGCGCGCGCGCTGCGCCGCGATCCCCGGCTCGGTTGATTGGTCGCCGGCGATCAGCTCCGCCACGAGCTGCGCGGGGAACCGGGCCGAGAGCCGCTCAAGCAGCTCGCGCGCCTGCTGCTCGTGCTTGTCGGCCGCAAGCCGGAAGCCGAGGCCAAACTCGGCATTGTCCTCGAAGAGCGAATTCGCCCACGCGGGGCCGCGGCCGCTCGAGTCCGTGCAGTAGGGAGTGGTGGGCAGGTTTCCGCCGTAGATCGACGAGCAGCCGGTTGCGTTAGCGATGAGCGCGCGGTCGCCGAAGAGCTGCGTCATCAGCTTGATGTAGGGCGTCTCGCCGCAGCCCGCGCACGCCCCCGAATACTCGAACAGCGGCTGCAGGAGCTGGGTACCTTTCACGTCGAGCCGGACTTTGCTGCGGTCGGCTTCGGGCAGGCCCAGGAAGAACTCGTAGTTCGCGCGCTCGGCTTCCCGCAGCGGCAGCTGGGGATGCATGTCGATGGCCTTGTGCCGCGGATTCGACTTGTCCTTGGAGGGGCAGACCATCACGCAGAGGCTGCAACCGGTGCAATCCTCGGCGGCGACCTGGATCGTGTACCTGGAACCTTTCCATTCGGTGCCGCGGTAGTCCGTCGCCTTGAACGTGGCGGGAGCACCGGCCAGATGAGCGCCGTCGTAGACCTTGGCGCGGATGGTCGCATGCGGACAGACCATCGCGCACTTGTTGCACTGGATGCAGAGGACCTCGTCCCAGACCGGGATCTCGGCGGCAATGTTGCGCTTCTCCCAGCGCGTGGTGCCGATCGGGAACGTGCCGTCCACCGGGAACGCCGAAACGGGAAGCAAATCGCCCTTGCCCGCCAACATCACCGCGGTGACCTTGCGCACGAAATCGGGTGCCGTATCCGGGACGATGGGCGGCAGCGAGAAGCGCGAGGTGACCTGCGTAGGCACCGGCACTTCGTGGAGGTTCGCCAGCGTCTGATCGATGGCCTCGAAGTTCTTCTGGACTACGGCGGTGCCCTTCTTGCCGTACGTCTTCTGCACGCCCTTCTTGATGGCGGTGATGGCCTCGTCCTTTGGCAGGACGCCGGAGATGGCAAAGAAGCAGGTCTGCATCACGGTGTTGATGCGGCCCTTCATGCCGGTGGCGTTTGCCACCGCGAGCGCGTCGATGACGTAGAAGCGGATGCGCTTGTCGATCAGCGCCTTCTGCACCTCGCGCGGGAGATGGTCCCAGACCGCCTCCTTCGAGTACGGAGCATTGAGCAGGAAGACCGCGCCCGGCGCGGCGTACTCGAGCACGTCGAACTTGTCGAGGAAGGTGAACTGGTGGCAGCCGACGAACCCTGCCTGCTTCACCAGATAACTGGAGCGAAGCGGCCGCGGGCCGAAGCGCAGGTGCGAGATGGTCACCGCCCCCGACTTCTTCGAGTCGTAGACGAAGTAGCCCTGGGCGTAGTTGTCCGTCTCCTCGCCGATAATCTTGATCGAGTTCTTGTTCGCCCCGACAGTGCCGTCGGCGCCGAGACCGAAGAAGACCGCTCGCACCACGTCGTCGCCCTCGATGTCCAACTCGCGGTCGTAGTCGACCGACAGACGGGTCACGTCATCGACGATGCCGACGGTGAAATGACGTCCGGGCCGGGACTTGGAGAGCTCGTCGAAGACGCCCACCGTCATGGCCGGCGTGAATTCCTTGGAGGAGAGGCCGTACCGTCCGCCGATGATCAAAGGGTCGAGCTCCGTCAGCCCATCCTCGCGGGCCTCGCGCAGCGCAGAGACCACGTCCAGGTAGAGCGGCTCGCCCACTGCGCCGGGCTCCTTCGTGCGATCCAGCACGGCGATCCTGCGCGTGCTCGCGGGCAGCGCGCGGACGAAAGCGTCTACCGCGAACGGCCGGTACAGCCGCACCTTGAGGAGTCCGACCTTGTGGCCGCGCGCGTTCAGCCAGTCGACCGCGTCGTGCGCGACCTCGGCGCCGGACCCCATCATGACCAGCACACGTTCGGCCTCGGGATGACCGACGTAGTCGAAGAGGCGGTATTGCCGGCCCACGCGCGCGGCCAGCGCGTCCATCGCGTCCTGTACGATCTCCGGACAGGCGAGGTAGTAAGGGTTTGCGGCCTCGCGCGCCTGGAAGAACACGTCAGGGTTCTGCGCGCTGCCG
>VBKI01000018.1 GCA_005879535.1 Deltaproteobacteria bacterium
GACGGGCAGCACGCGCCCGCGGAGGGTTGCCTCGCCGGTCATCGCGGTGTCGGTGCGGACCGGAACGCCGGAGAGCAGCGACACCAGCGCGGTGAACAGCGTCACGCCGGCGCTCGGGCCGTCCTTGGGAGTAGCGCCCGCGGGGACGTGGACGTGCACGTCAAAACCGTCGAGCGGCTTCTCGGCGACGCCAAGCTGCACGGCATTGGCCTGCACGTAGCTGAGCGCTGCCCGGGCGGACTCCTTCATCACGTCGCCGAGCTGACCCGAAAGGATGAGCTGACCCTTGCCGGGCATCCTCAGCGCCTCCACGTACAGGACCTCGCCGCCGACGGGCGTCCAGGCCAGGCCCGCAGCCACGCCGGGCATGCCGGCGTCCTCGCGGACCTCGGGCTGGAAGCGGTCCGGACCGAGGATGGGCTCGATCTCGCCGACGTCGATGCGCCGTGGCTCGACCAGCGTTCCGGCGGCCTTCTCGACCGCCAGCGAGCGGCAGACGTCGGCCAGCCGCTTCTCCAGCGCGCGCACGCCAGCTTCACGCGTGTGCGCGGCGATGATGCGATCCAGCGCAGCATCGGTCAGCTCGACGCTCGTACCTGAAAGGCCGTGCGCCTCGAGCTGCTTGGGCATCAGGTGCCTGCGAGCGATGGCCGCCTTCTCCTCGGAGGTGTAGCTGGGGAGCTCGAGCACTTCCATCCTGTCCCGAAGCGCGGGAGGGACGGTCTCCAGCGTGTTGGCCGTCGCGATGAAGAGGATCTTCGAGAGATCGAAGGAGACCTCCAGGTAGTGGTCGGCGAAGGCCTTGTTCTGCTCCGGATCGAGGACTTCGAGCAGCGCGGCCGAGGGGTCGCCCTGGTAGCCTGCGCCGAGCTTGTCGATCTCGTCGAGCATCACCACCGGATTCGCGGTGCCCACCCGTTTCAGGGCCTGCACGATGCGACCCGGCAGCGCGCCGACATAGGTCCGCCGGTGACCCCGGATCTCCGCCTCGTCACGGATGCCTCCGAGCGAGACGCGGACGAACTTGCGCCCCATCGCCCGGGCGATGCTCTGGCCGAGCGAGGTCTTTCCCACGCCGGGAGGCCCGGACAGGCAGAGGATAGGCCCCTTCAGATCGCCGCGGAGCTTGCGGACGGCGAGAAACTGGAGCACGCGCTTCTTCACCTTCTGGAGACCATGGTGATCGGCGTCGAGGACCTGGCGGGCATTGTCCACGTCCAGGTTGTCCTCCGTGACGATGCCCCAGGGCAGATCGGCAATCCACTGCAGCCAGGACCGCGACACGGAGCGCTCCGGAGACTGCTCCGGCAGCTTCTTCAGCCGGGCGAGCTCCTTGTCGACCTGCGACCGGACCTCTTCCGGCAGCTTCAGCGCTGACAGCTTCTTTCCCAGATCGTCGCTGTCCGAATCGGGCCCCTCGCCCAGCTCGGTCTGGATCGCTTCCAGCTTCTTGCGCAGGAGGTGATCGCGCTCGGCCTTCGACACCTTGGCCTGGACCGCGCCTTCGATGTCGTGCGCGGTCTTCAGCACCTCGCGGCGCCGCGCGAGCAGGTCGACCACCAGCCTCAGACGCTCGACCGGATCGATCGTCTCCAGGACCTTCTGCTTTGCGGACGAATCCGCGGGAACGTGGTGCGTGAGCAGATCGGAGAGCGCGCCCGGATCGGCGATGCCGTCGAGTGCCTGCCCGACCTGGGCAGGGACGCCCGGAAGCAGGGCAAGGATGTCGCGCGCGAGCCGCCGGGCCTCGATCGCCAGCGCCTCGACTTCAGTCCCTGAAGCCGCCGGCACGATGACTTCCTCGATGCGAGCCGAAGGAAGCGGCTCTGCTTCCTTGAAGCCGAGCACGCGCACGCGCCCGATCCCCGCGACGATCACCCCACCGTCGCGGCTGACGCCTTCCACGCGGGCGAGCGCAGCGATCGGCTGTATCCCAAGCTCGCTCTCGGCGCTGAGCGCGACCACGACGCGCTTCTCCGCCGACCGCGCGAGCTTGCGCGCCTCGGCAGCGCCCTTGGGATCGGTGTCCAGTCGGGCCACCGCCCCCGGCAACAGCACGGCATCTTCCAGGACGAACACCGGCAGTTCGAGTGGCAATGTCTTCTCCTCCATCGTGCACGAACGTAAGGGTTGCAAAACCCGTGTCAAACGAGTCGCGAATTTCAAAATTTTGCGGATTACCGAGGCAACACCCTCCCGGCAGCGCTTAAGATGCGCAGCCGGACGGCGGGATTCGAGCTGGGGAGCGGACTCGCTGGACGGGCGGAAGAGCGTCCGCACGTGGTCTGACCACCGTTGTACACGACGAGTGCGCATCGCAGATTGTGCGCGTGCGTTACCTGGCTCTGGCCACCGATTACGACGGCACGCTGGCCGAGCAAGGGACGGTGCGGCCGCAATCGATCGCGGCGGTGGAGCGCCTCCGAAAGAGCGGGCGCCGTGCCGTGCTCGTGACGGGACGCGAGCTCCAGGACCTGCAAACGGTGTTCGATCGATTCGATCTCTTCGACCTGGTGGTC
>VBKI01000019.1 GCA_005879535.1 Deltaproteobacteria bacterium
CCTTTCCGCCGCGGTGGGTCAGCCGGTACTCCTCGATGGCGGTGCGCTTGCCGTAGCCGTTCTCGGTCATCGTGAACAGCGTCGCGCCGGGGTTGGCCAGCTCGGCGCCGACGACCTTGTCGCCCGCTTCCAGCGTGATCCCCTTCACGCCGAAGGCCGCCCGACCCATGTGGCGGACCTCCTTCTGGTCGAAGCGGATCGCCATCCCCTGCGCGGTTCCGATGATCACGTCCTCGTCGCCGTTGGCGTGCATCACCGCCACCAGCTCGTCGTTCTCCTCGATGGAGAGCGCCTTGAGGCCGCTCGGCCGCGGCCGCGCGAACGCCTGGAGCTTCGTCCGCTTGATCAGGCCGTTCTGCGTGACGAAGACGATGTACGGCCCGGCTGCGGCCTGCATCGCCTTGGCCGCGACGCGCGTCGCTTCCGTCTCCTCGACCTCGTCCTCCGCGCCTGATTCCTCCGCCGCGGCCGCGGGCTCTTCCGGCGCCTCGGCGCCGTCGTCTTTCGCGCCCTGTAGCTCCTTCACAGGCAAGAGCGCGGCGATCTTCTCGTCCTGCGCGAGGGCCACGAGGTTCACGATCGCCTTTCCGCGCGCGGCGCGGCCCGCCTGCGGCAGCTCGTGCACCTTGAGCCAGAAGATCCGCCCCTTGCTGGTGAAGATGAGGACGTACGCGTGGGTGGAGGCGACGAAGATCTGCTCGATGAAGTCCTCGTCGGTCGTGCCCGCCCCCGCCTTGCCGCGTCCGCCGCGCCGTTGCGCGCGGTAGAGCGAGACCGGATTGCGCTTGACGTAGCCCTGGTGGCTGAAGGTCACCACCATGTCCTCTTCGGCAATCAAATCCTCGTCCGAGAGATCGCTGGCCTCGCCCTGGATGTCGGTGCGGCGCGGGTCGGCGAAGAGGTTCTTCACCTCGCGCAACTCGTCCTTGATCACGTCGAGCAGCAGCTTCTCGGAGCTGAGGATCGCGGAGAGCCTGGTGATGAGCACCTGCACTTCGGCCAGCTCGGAAAGGATCTTCTCCTTCTCCAAACCGGTCAGTCGCTGGAGCTGCATCTCCAAAATCGCCTTCGCCTGGATCTCGCTCAGTGCGTAGAACGACTGCAGCTTCTGCGATGCCTCGTCGCGGGATGCGCTGGCCTTGATCAGCGCGATGATCTCGTCGATGTGGTCGAGCGCGATCTTGTAGCCGAGCAGGACGTGCTCGCGCTCCTTCGCCTTGCGCAGCTCGTAGCGAGTGCGGCGGGTGACCACGTCGCGCCGGTGGGCGATGAAGCGCTCGAGGATCGGCTTGAGCCCGAGGGTGCGCGGCTGGCCGCGATCGATCGAGAGCATGGTGGCGCCGAACGAGTCCTGGAACAGCGAGCTGTGCTGGTACAGGTTGTTGAGCACCACGCCGGTGATGGCGCCGCGCTTGATCTCGACCACGGCGCGGATCCCTTCGCGGCTCGATTCGTCGCGCAGATCGGAGATGCCCTCGATCTTCTTGTCGTTGTGCATCTCGCCGATGGCCTGGATCGCCTTGGCCTTGTTGACCTGGTACGGCACCTCGGTGACGACGATGCGCTCGCGCTCGGTGCGCTTGTCGGTCTCCACGTCGACCTTGGCGCGCATCCGCAGGATCCCGCGGCCGGTCTCGTACAGCGCACGAATGGGCGCGACGCCCATCAGGATGCCACCGGTGGGAAAGTCGGGCCCCTGGATGCCGCCCATCAGCGTGCCGCCGAGCTTCGGATCGAGGAGCTGCCCGAGCGGCGCCTCGGGATGATCGATGAGATGGATCGTGCTCTCGATCACCTCGCCGAGGTTGTGCGGGGGGACGTTGGTGGCCATGCCCACCGCGATTCCGGCGCTTCCGTTCACGAGCAGATTGGGGAAGCGCGTCGGCAGGACCAGCGGTTCGGTGGTGGAGTCGTCGAAGTTCGGGCCGAAGTCGACGGTCTCCTTGTCGATGTCGGCCAGCATCATCTCGGCGAGCCGGGTGAGCCGCGACTCGGTGTACCGGTAGGCCGCGGCAGAGTCGCCGTCGATGCTGCCGAAGTTGCCCTGCCCGTCGATCAGCGGATGGCGCAGGTTCCATTCCTGCGCGAGCCGCACCAGCGCGTCGTAGACCGCGGCGTCGCCGTGCGGGTGATACTTCTTCAGCACTTCGCCGACGGTTCCGGCGCACTTGCTGTAGCGCTTGTTGTGCAGCATCCCCTGGTCGAACATCGCGTAGAGGATCCGGCGATGGACAGGCTTGAGCCCGTCGCGAACGTCGGGGAGGGCGCGCCCGACGATCACCGACATCGAATAGTCGAGATACGCCTGACGCATCTCGTCTTCGATGGCGACGGGAACGAGCTGGGGACCGGTTGCTTCTGCCATGCGGTTGCCTCGCGGAAGGACGGGTTGTTGTACCCGTTTCAGCGCCTTCCGGCCATCGGAAAGACGGGCAAGAAACCAGCCTGATTCCCGGCAGATCCACCGTCCGGAAAGCGCCCGCCCGCCGGGCGACTTTTGGCGGATCGCTACCCAGCTTGATGTGCGGAGGCAACCATGCGGAACATCGGAATCTCGCTTCTCGCGGCGGCGGCGCTGGCCCTGCCGGCGACGGCAAAAACGTCGAAGAAAACCGACGTCACTTGCAACGACGGCACGACCGCCAAGGCCGGCCGTGGCGCATGCTCACATCACGGCGGCGTCGCAGTCGCCAAGGCACCCGCCGACAAGGCCGCCAAGTCCGCCGACAAGGCGGAGAAGTCAGCAGACAAGGCGGCGAAGTCGAGCAAGAACAAGACGCGTGCCGAGCTGGACGAGGGCAAGAAGGAGACCGAGAAGAAGTCGGGCGGAATCCTCGACACCCTCTTCGGGCGAAAAAAGGCGGACACTGCCCAGGGCCGCAGCTCGAACACGACCCCGCGCGGCTCCACGCGGGACGAGAAGAGCAAAACGCCCACGGCGCGGTGCAAGGACGGAACGACGTCATACTCGGCGCACCATTCCGGCTCGTGCTCCGGGCACGGCGGCGTGGCGGAGTGGTTGGACAACAAATAGGTGGCTACAGATTGTCGAGGTGGCGCCGGGCCTCGCGCCCGGCGTCGCTGCGCGGATCGGCGTCTTCGGCTTTCTCGAAGCACTCCCGTGCCGCGGTCTTGTTGCCCTTCAGCTTGAGCGCGATGCCCTTGCCGAGGAGTGCCCCGGCGTGTCGGCGGTCCATGGCGAGCGCCTTGTCGAACTCGGCGATTGCCTTCTCCAGCTCGCCGTCGCCGAGCAGCTTGCGCCCTTCGGCGACGTAGTGATCGGCGTTGGAGACGAACTCCACGTCGAGAATCGCTTTGCCGACGACGTGCCCGAGGACGACGCGAAGCGGTCCGAACCACCAGAAGCTCGCCACCTCGGCGGCGGCCACTACGGCGATGGGGAGCTCGGCAATCTGCTTTCCACGGAACTTGATTCGCACCCGCGTGTGCTGGCCCTTCGACATCAGATCCCGCGCCTGCTCTGAGACCCTGGCAAACGCACCGTCGAGGCCTTCGTTGAGATCGACGGCCATCTTCTCGGCGGCGGGCCGCGCCTTGTCGGCGAACTCGCGTACCTTCTTTGCCGCGCGGTCGGCGAGCTCCGTCCAGTCGCCTCCGCCGTTGCCGGGCTTCGGCGCTTCTGCCCGCGCTTCGTCGCGAGGGGGTTGCGGCTGCCGCGCCTTGCGGGTGACCTTTTTACGTCGCGGTTTCGGCTCGGGCATGGGGCATTCTCCTCGCAGTTGCGTAGTATGCCCGCGCGGCCCCCCTGTCGCCACCGCGTGCTAGTCTTCCGGCCCCATGCCGGTCACCCGCGAGCGCGTCGACCCGCAACGCGATCATGACGCGCTCGGCCTCGTGCACCGCCGCTGGATCGTGCCCGACGACGTGCAGCGTCCGATGCCGCTGCAGGTCCTCGCGCGGCTCTGGCGCGGACTGATCGAGCTGCGCGTCCTCGACGGCGAATCCGAGGTGCGCCTGGTCCGGTTCAACGGAGAAGCCCTCGAGCTACCCGCGGCAGCCAGCGCCGGCGCGCTGCTGGCAGGCGCGGGCACGGCGAGCCTGGTGACACAGGTCGTCTGGACGGACGACGAGGGCCGTCGGGATCCCTACGCCGAGGGCGGGGAGCCGGATCCGGAAGGCTTTCGCGATTACACGCTTTACGCCGTCGACGTTCCCGGGCGCGTGCTGCTGCCGATTGCGCCGGTCGCGCGCCTGTGCGCGAGCTGCGGCCGCCGCGTCGAGATCGATCTGCCGCGCTTCGGTGAGGGCGTCCTGCTCGATCTCGATCAGCCGGTGTGCACCTGCGCAGCGAAGGCGGATCTCGCGCGCGACAAGGCCGAGCTGAGGAACGGCGCCGTGTTCCTCCTGGAGGAGATCTCCTGCCGGGCTGCCCTCAGCATCGAGCTTCCCCGGGCGCCACAAAGCGAAGAGCTCCCGGATGCGCAGGTCGCCGCGCTGATCCGCGAGACGTTCGGCGCTACCGACGAGCTTTCCGACGACTCCGTCGCTCCCGCGGAGTGATCCGGGCGCCAGACGGCGCGAACCTTGCGTAAGCCCCCCGCACCACCGGTCCGGTGTCTCGAAATCGGACCCGAACGGGGGACAAATGCATCGCGACCGCTGGACGCGGCCGGTCATCGCGGCCGCCACGGAGGTGCACCGCGTCCTCGGGGCCGGCCTGCTCGAATCCGTTTACAGACTCGCGCTCGTCGAGGAGCTTCGGAACCGTCGCATCCCGTTCGAGCAGAACAAGACGGTCCCAATTCGCTACCGCAGTCTCGTCCTGGTCACCGGCGTCGAGATCGAGCTGCTGGTTGCGGGGCAGCTGATCGTCGAGACCCTGAGTGCCGAGCGGATCACGGATTGGCACCGCGCCCGGCTGCTTACCCATCTGAAATTCTCCGGCTGCCGTTCGGGCCTGCTGATCAACTTCAACGTCGCTCATCTGTCGCGGGGCATCCGAAAGATCTTTCTTCGTACCCGCTAAGACGGGTCACCGGCGGCCGGCGACGAAGGCGCGGGCGGCGGCGCGCTCGACTTGCGCGCGGTTGGGCTCGTATGCCGGGTCGTCGGGGCGCATGGAGGAAAGGCGTTGCTGAAGGGTCTTCAGCTCGGACTCGGCGCGGCCGGGATCGATCTGATCGGCACGGACCGCTTCCTCGACGAGCACGCGGACGCGATCATTGCTCACCTCGGAGAATCCCTCGCCG
>VBKI01000020.1 GCA_005879535.1 Deltaproteobacteria bacterium
TATGAGAGGTCCTTGGGGAAGAATGCGGTCTTCAGACGCGGACCTGCCGCTACGCCGGCGGCGAGCACGGCGATCGCCGCCAGCAGCACCGCGTATCGGTGATCGATCGCCCAGCGCACGCCGCGCGCGTAGAAACCGGCTACCCCGCGCTCGCGCCGGTGCGCCCATTGCGCCAGCGGCACCTTGTGCTCGCGGAGCAGCGCATGGCCCAGCAGCGGCACGAACGTCATCGAGACGATGCGCGAGGCGACGAGCGTGCAGGTGATCACCACCGGCAGGCTGAAGATGAAGCGGCCGACGTCGCCGCTCATGATCAGGAACGGCAGGTAAGCGACGATGTTGGTGACGGTGGCGAAGAAGATGGCGCGGGCGAGCCTGGTGGGCCCGAGCCAGGCGGCGACGCGGCCTGGTTTGCCGGAGTCCAGCTCGCGCTTGATGGCGTCGCCGGCCACGACCGGATCGTCGACCAGGAGCCCGAGCGAGATGATCAGCGCCGCGATCGACATCTGCTGGATGTCGATGCCGAGCAGGTACATGAACGCGTAGCTCAGCGCCAAGGTCAGCGGGATGGAGAGCGCGAGCAAGAGGGCGGAGCGCCACTCCCAGAACCCGATCAAGCCGATGAGCACGATGATCGCGATCGCCTCGTAGAAGCTGACCAGGAACAGATCGACCTTCTCCTTGACCTGGCGCGGCTGGTCGGAGGTGCGGGCCAGGATCAGGTCCTCGGGAAGCGTGGCCCGCACGCTCGTGAGCGCGGCGTCGACCTCGCCGCTGAAGTCGGCGATCTGCCGGCCGGCCTGCATCTGCACCGCCACCGTGATCGCGCGCGTGCGCTGCCACACTCCAGCGGCGTCGCGCCAGGTATGGAAGTTGAGATAGCGCGGCGGGTCCTCGTACCCGCGGCTCACGTCCGCGAGGTCTCGCAGGTAGTAGGGTGCGCCGCTCCGCGACGTCGAGACCAGAAGATCGGAGATCTCCTTTTCGCTCTTCAATTCGCCCGTGACATCGACGATCAGCGCCCGCCCTTGTGCGCGCGCAACGCCCCCGGGCGCCTGCGCGTTCTGGGCGAAGATCGCCTGCTGCAACATCTCTCGGGTCACGCCCGTCGAGGCGAATCGCTCCTGCGAATAGTCGACGTAGATGCGCTCGTCGAGGACGCCGGAACGCGTGACCTTGGCGACTTGCGGAGAAACCTGGATGCGCTTGGCGATCTGATCGGAGAAGTCATCGAGCTGGCGCAAGCTGTATTTGGAGCCCGCAACTCGCTGCAGCTCGTCGTTCGCCTGCTCGGGCTGGTCGATGACCGCAGGCTCCCAGAGATCGGGGTGCAGCCACCCGCCGTGCAGGTGCTCGCTCTCGAAGCGCTGGACCACGTCGAGCCAGCGGCCACGGTCGAGGTCGGAGAGCGCGTCGAAGCCCACGAACCCGTTTCCGCGTACCGGGCGGACGTCCTCGGCGCCTTCGGCGCGCGCGAACTCGGCGAGCTGGCCGACGATGCGCGCGATGGGCAAGGGGTTCAACGCGCCGGGGAAGTTGAAGACGACGCTGCGGCGGTTTCCCGCGCGCGCTGTGGATCGTACCGCGCGGATTTCGCTCTCGATCGCCTGGGCGCGAATCGCGATCTCGGCCTGGGAGACCCTCGGGCTCGCCACCGTCAGCATGAGCGCCGCGGTGTCCCCGAAGTCCTTCTTGAAGTCGATCGGCTGGGCGTCCTCGGGCAGGTCGTGGATGTTCTTGATCCGGGAATCGATGTCGTCCAGGGCGCGCCCGAGGTCCTTGGCGTCGGCCCGCACCGTGACCTGCACCACCGAGACGCCATTGCGCGAAGTGGACTCGATCTTCTCCACTTCGCTGTTCGAGGCGATCTTCTCCTCGATCTTGCGGGTGACGAGCTGCTCGACCTTTTCCGCCGGAGCGCCCGGCCAAGGCGTGACCGCGACCGCCACCCGCACCGGGATCAGCGGGTCCTTGCGCTTCGGCATCCGCAGATACCCGAAGGTGCCCGCGACCAGCGTCGCCAGAAGGAGAACCCACGCCACCTGGGGATTCTCGGTGAAGTAGCGTGCCGTGTTGTGCGACTTGTCGACCAGGTCCGCGTCGCTCTTGTGCGCCATCTCAGACCTCTACGGAACGAGCTGGACTCGCTGGCCGTCGTTGAGGAGCGTCGCGCCCTGCACGACGAGCAGCTCGCCCGGGAACAGACCGCTCTCTATCGCCACCTCGTTCCCGACCAGCTGGCCCGCGACCACGCGGCGCTCGCGAGCGATCGGCAACCCTCGCTCTTGCTCGACGACGAAGGCCACCAGCGCCTGCGCATGGCCCTCCGGGCGCTGCGCCGCGACGACCGCGCTGAGCGGAGCGGTGATCACGGGCGCACGCGAGGCCGACGCGCCTGGTAGCGCCACCGAGACGACCATGCCGAGCAGCAGCGAGGCGTCCTTCGAGAGCACCGTCGCCTCGACGTCGAAGGTGCGGGCGTCCGAGCTCGATTGCGGATGGAGCTTGCTGATGACAGCCGGGAGCTTTGCTTCGACCGCATCCGCGGTGACCGTGACCGGCGAGCCGATCTGCAGGCGCGAGGCGACTTCGTCGGCCACAGCGAAGCGCACCTTGATCCGGCTCACGTCCGCGAGCCGGAAGGCGACCGTGTTGGGCGAGATCAGATTGCCGATCTCCACCAAGCGCGCGAGGACGAGCGCATCCACGGGCGTTCGCAGCGAGGTATCTCCGAGGGCGATCCGGGCGCTGGCGAGCCGTGCTTCCGCAGTATCGACGGCAGCGATCGCTCCGTCGGCCCGCGCCTTGGCAGCGTCGTAGTCCGCGGGCGGGATGACCTTGGACGCGAG
Organism: Deltaproteobacteria bacterium; assembly: GCA_005879535.1. Lineage (NCBI taxonomy): Bacteria > Pseudomonadati > Myxococcota > Myxococcia > Deltaproteobacteria bacterium. The sequence continues at coordinate 2,850 of VBKI01000020.1, forward strand.
CAGGCTGACCGCGCGATCGTAGTCGAGCCGGGCCTTCAGCGCGGCGGCGCGAGCGGCATCCACGGCTCCGCGCGCTTCGGCGGCGGATTGGCGGTAGTCCTCCTGGCGGACGGTGGCCAGCACCGTGCCGCGCCGCACCTGATCGCCCGCTTGCACGAAACGGGTCCGGCCTTGGCCGTCGCGGAGCGTGAGAAGCGAGGTGGCGTAGCCGCCGACCTTGAACGAGAGCTCGATCTCCGCTTCCGGAGCAACGGTGCCGCTGAAGCGAAGTTCCTGGTCGGTTTGCGGGGACTGCCGGACGTTGCTCGCGCGCACCGGGACCGGCGGCCGTACGTAGGATTCCGCCTTGTGGCAGGCAACGCCAAGGACGGCAGCGGCGGCCAGCGGGAGGTAGGTGTGTCGTGCGACTTCGCCGTTCCTGCTCGATTGCGGCCCGTTCGGTTGCGTCCTGATGGTCATGTCCGATCCCGTGGCCGGGCCTGCCGTTCGATGCCCTCGCCTCCGGGACCTCCGTCTCGACGTGCCCTGGTCAGTACGCGGATCCAGAATTCGCGCGAGTCGTGCAGGATGGCAGAGCTCAGCTCGTCGTCGTCCACCGCGCGCGCGATGGCGAGGGCCCCGACCAGGCCCGCGAGCAGCGCATGGCGGGTCACGGACGGCGTGTCGGGCGCGAGTTGCTCGAGGCGCGCCAGAGCGTTGCGTACGCCATCGCTGTAGGCGCGCCGGACCGCACGGGGCTGGCGTGCCATGTCGGAGGCCAACGCGGGCAACGGGCATCCGCTCCCCGGCGCGTCGCGGTGTGGTTTGCTCAGATAGCGACGCACCATCTGCTCGGCGGAATTGGCCGGTCCGCGAGCGAGCCCCGATTTCGCGAACGCCTCGGCGCAAGCTTCCGCGGCCAGCGCCTCTTTGCTCTCGAAATGGCGGTAGAAGCCGCCGCCCGTCATGCCAAGCTCCGCCATGACATCGTTCACGGAGGCCGCGTCGATGCCGCGCTCGCGGAAGAGCCGCGAGGCGGCTTGCACCGCCGCGGTGCGCGTGCGCGCCGTTTCCTCACGGGAATGACGCATGCTTTGCTCCCGTGTCGTCGAGCCCGAACTCTTTGCGGAGCGCACCATCGAGAATGCTCGCTGGCAAGTACCGGCGCAGCCGCCGCAAGAGGCCTGCGCGGCTGCCCGCCGGGTAACGCAGGCGCGGCTTTTTGCTGGTGGCGGCTTCCAGCACCGCCTCGGCCACCATCTCGGGTTCGTCGCCAGCGCTCAGCGCGGCGCGCATCTTTGCGCGCGTGCGATCGAGGGCGGCCGCGTAGTCGGCGACCAGCGCGGGCGCGGACGATCCGTTGGCGTCGAAGTTCGTGCGCGTGTACCCAGGCTCGACGAGCGCAACGCGGATACCGAGCGTGCGGGTCTCGTGGTCGAGCGACTCGGCCAGGCCCTCCAGCGCGTGCTTGGACGCCGCATAGAAACCCATGAACGGCGCGGGCAAGAAGCCCAGCACGCTGCTGACGAAGACGATTCGCCCGCTTTTCCGCGCCCGCATCGCGGGCAGCACCGCTTGCGTCATCCGGACCGCTCCGAAGAAGTTGAGCTCGAACAGGTCCCGCGCCTGTCCGAGGGGGGTCTCTTCGAACGCTCCGTCCAGCGATCCGCCGGCATTGTTCACGAGAAGGTCAATGTGGCCGGCCTTGGCGAGCACTTCGTCCACGCCTCGCTGGATCGACTCGCCGTCCCGGACGTCCAGCAGCACGCGTTCGACCTTCTCGGGCACGATGCTCGCCTCGGACCGCGCCGTGCCGAAGACGCGGTATCCCCGTGCGACGAGTGCGCGAGCGGTCGCGTTTCCGATGCCCGACGACACTCCCGTGATCACCGCCACTGCATGGTTCATGGCTCCTCCGGAGCATTAGATGGCGATCGCCATCCAAATCGTCCGATGCCGCTGCCGCCGAGTCGATTCGTCGCTTCCGTCTCGCCCTCGGCACGGAGAGTCTGGCGGAGCACCGACGAAAGCGGGCCGCTACTCAACACCGATTGAGCGAGCACGTCGGCCAGGGTCTGCAGAACCGGGACCATCTGCAAGCTCGGACTGCGAGGACCCTTCTCGCCCACAACAACCCCCTGAGACGCCGAGTGGAAGCGTCGACCGCGGCATACCTGTCTCCGCGTCCACGAATCGCTCTCCGGTCGTGGTCGACGGCAAGCAGGACGTCGGGACCAAACACGATGGAACCACGTGAAAGGGACCGTGCATGACCGTGCTTCGGCGTACCTGCCTTGACGGGTCTTGAAGGGTGCTTGACGGACGTCCCCAGAGGGAAGCTCACTCTTCTCGACGGGCTTCAGGGGACTGAAAATCCCCGTGTCGGTGGTTCGATTCCGCCCCTGGGCACCATCAACATCGGAACATCACGCAGCAAACTCTCCGACGCGAATCGCTTCAATATCCCGACCGTGCTTCGGCGTACCGAGTTGTGGAGGT
>VBKI01000021.1:0-7474 GCA_005879535.1 Deltaproteobacteria bacterium
CTACATCGAGGCCGGCGAGTACGAGGACCAGGCCATCGAGAAGTACCCGGTGCGGTTCGAGATCGACGAGCTGCGCTGCATCGTCTGCGGCTTCTGCGTCGAGGCGTGCCCGAAGGACGCCATCCGGATGGACACCGGCACGCACGCTCCCGCGGTCCTCTCGCGTCCGCTGGCGGTCTTCGACAAGCAGGCGCTGATGCAGGGCCCGGCGGTGGAGCATCCGAGCGACGTGCTCACTTACCGGGTGCCGCTGCGCACGCCCGCGCCGCGCGAGCCGCTGGGGCCCGGCGTGACCAGCAAGGGCGACGCGGGACACTGAGAAACACCCGCGCAGGCGCGCCGGATTGGATGGGGGGCCCGGCGCGCCCGCGCAGGACTACCGGGAGAGAACTCCCAGGTACTCTTCGACGTGCGCGCGGAACACGTCGCTCGCCCCGATGAACTGAAGCCCCACGCCCCGGTTCGGCGCCACGTGGACGACGAAGGCCTGGAGGCTGTCGGGAACGTCCTGGCTGGGCATGGAGACGTCCAGATCGACCACCGTGCCGAGCGCCGGCAGCAGGGCGAGCTTCATGAATGCGCCGCTCTCGCTGATGTTGGTGATCTGTCCTCGCGAGATGCGCCCGTCCTTGCGGAGGGTGGCCGCCATGTTGGTGTGGAACCTCCTGCACCCGCGGTCGTTGGCGGCGCGATACCGGGCGAGCACGGCCACGACGCGGTCCTTGGTGGCGTCCTCTTCATTGAACCGCGCCCAGAACCCGCTGTTCGCGCCCGCCGTCACCCAGGAGACCACGCCACCGCGCGCGATCTCCTCGCCGCCGTCGAAATACAGCTTCAGTCCCACGAGCAGGCCCGGCTTCGGAGGACGCTCGGCGCGGACGTGGACCGCTTCCGGGCTCATCGCCGTCGAGGTGGTCTGCAGAATGGCGCCGCTCGCCACGTACCGCACGGGAATTATGAGCTTTTGCGAGTGCAATGTGGCCTGATCGAACGACAGCGCGGCAGCCATCGGTCCCTCCTCGTCGGTCAAGCTCGATAGGAGCAAAGGGCGGGCCAATTCATTGAAAATGAAACATTTCCGCCTGTTCACGCGGCCCCGCGGTGGGCCTCTGTGGCGGAGCCGGGGGCGCCGCGCCGACAATGTGCCAGTCTCGCGATCGGGCCGGAGGCCAAAAGCCGAGCCGTTCCTGTGGGATACGGGAGGAGGACGTGCTCCTTGTTGCGGGATCGTCGTCCGCTGTGGCACGGTGCGCCGCACTCCCGGTCCCGGAGACACGATGCAGACGCCCAGGCTGGTCACCGTCGAGCTTCCCAACCGGCGCTTCGTCGTGCGCGTGAAGAATGGCGCGCGCCTCGGGACGATCTTCAGCACCGACGAGGGCTGGTACTACCAGTTCGACGGCACTCCCCGGGAAGGGCCGCTCTGCGGCGCGCCGGAGGAGGCGCTCGGGATCATGGAAGCGGTCGCCGAGCACGAGCACATGCTCGAGGCGGCGCTGCGGTCGTAAACTGTTCCCGCTCGGCCACGTCGGGATTGGGACGCATCTGGTTCCGCGCAGGGTGCGGGAGCGGCTGCCTTGGCGCTGGCTCGCGCTCGGGTGCCTGTTGCCCGACGTGATCGACAAGCCCATCTGGCTGGTGGCGCAGTGGCTGGGGGCGGAGTCGCGGCACTTCGACACGGCGCGGATGGTCGGGCACACCGCGTTTGTGGCCGCCGCAGTCGTTTTGGTCGCCTGGAGGCGGCGTTCGCCGGCGTGGACTGCCTTGGCGTACGGGATTCCGACGCATCTCGTGCTGGACGTCGTGACGGACTACGGGATGGGCGGAGGGTGGGGCGTCTGGAAGAGTTGGCTGTTTTGGCCGTTTCACATCCCACGGCTCGGAATCCTGATGATCCCGCCGATGCAGGAACTGGCGTTCGAGATGCAAAACCGCGTGTACATCGCGGGGGAACTCATCGGCGCTGCGCTGCTGCTCTGGGATTTTGCGAAAAGCCGATTACGGAGAGACCCACCTAGGCGGGAGTCGTAGGGCGTTTTGGACGCCCCATCCCGTTGAGCCCACGTCGATATCGCAGGGGACGAAGCGCGCCCTCTCTTACACCCTCGCTGGAAGTCGCCAGTCCTGCGAGCGAGGGGGCTCTTGACTCACCCCCCCACGCACGGCCTATAGGTTGCCGCCCCGACCCCGTCGGGTTCCCAATTCCAAAATCTGTGGGGGATGCCTCGTGAACGTCATTCTTCGTATCGTTTCCGCCCTCGTGTTGTCTGCCGCGATCGCTTGCGGACAGCCGTCGTCTACTCCCTCGTCCACCGGCACCGTCGTGACCGAAACGGCGCCAGCGCCATCCGCCGGCGGCAGTGGCTCCGACGCCGCCGAGGCCATCTCCGCCGACAGCGTTCGCGGCGTTTTCGTGAAGCCGACTTCGGCTCCTGCCGTCGCCGTCGTACAGGCTCAGTCGCCGGCCAATCAGCTAGATGCGCAGACCACCGAGGCCATCGTGGTGGACCTGCGCGCGCAGCAGGAAGCCCTGCGCGGGATGATCGAGGTGCTGGGCGGCACGATACAGAATACCTACCAGCACGCCCTCAACGGCATTCGCGTCCGGCTCCCGCTGAGCAAGATCGGCGCGCTCACCATGATGCCGGGCGTGACGGGCGTGCGGCACGTCGCCATTTACCACATGGACAACGTCCTCAGCGTCCCCTACATCGGCGCGGACAAGGTTTGGACCGGGTCGCCTTACACGGCCAGCCCGTATCACGGCGAAGGTATCAAGGTCGCCGTGATCGATACCGGCATCGACTATACCCACGCGAACTTCGCTGGGCCGGGGACCGCCGTTGCCTACAATACCGCGCACGGCGGGACGGCCGGCACGCCGGGGAGCGGTGACACCACTCCCGCGAATCCCAACTACTTTGGTCCTACCGCTCCGAAAGTGAAGGGTGGCACCGACCTGGTCGGCGATACCTACGACGCCGCCCCGGACGATCCTACCTACCAGCCGATCCCGCACCCCGACGCCAACCCTCTCGACTGCGCCGGCCATGGCAGCCACGTCGCCGGGACCATCGGTGGATTCGGGGTCACCGCCGCGGGCACGACCTACAGCGGATCCTATAACACCAGTACCGACGCGGATCCGTCGCAGTGGAAAATCGGCCCGGGCGTCGCCCCCAAGGCGGATCTCTACGCGGTGCGCGTGTTCGGTTGCGCCGGCAGCACCGACGTCGTCACCGACGCGATCGAGTGGGCGGTCGCGAACCACATGGACGTGATCAACATGTCGCTAGGCGCGTCGTACGGCACTGAGGATTCCTCCGACGCGGTGGCGTCTACCAACGCGGAAGAAGCGGGCACCATTGTCGTCGCTTCCGCCGGCAACTCGGGCAACGTGCCTTACATCGTCGGCTCGCCGTCGACCGGCGCGAAGACGATCAGCGTGGCGGCCATCGACTCCCACCAGACGTGGCCGGGTGCCATCCTCACGCTGACGCCAACGGGTGCCATCACCGTGCAATGGTCGAACCAGTCGGCCTCGGCTCCGCCGCTGCCGACCAACTCGCAGCCGGTCAAGGTGCTGCGGAACGCCGATAACTCGCTTTCGCTCGGCTGCAGCGAGGCCGAGTACGGCGACATCAACACCGGGACCTCGAACGTGGGCGGCACAATGGTGGTCGCGGCGCGCGGCACTTGCGCCCGCATCTATCGCGTCCAGGCCGCATTCCGGTGGGGCGCGACGTCGGCCTCGCTGATCAACAACGCCACCGGATATCCGACGTTCGAAGGCGACATCATGAGCTGTGTGCCAGGCGACGATACGACCAACACGAATGGCCGACCCTGCGAGCAGCCGGTGCCGTCGTCCGGCACGTGTCCGTTCAGCGATCAGGTGTTGACCGGGTCGGGCGCGGGTGCGCGCTGCGTGGAGACCCCGCACCTCGTCACCATCCCGTTCTTCGGCGTCCAAGGCCCCGCCACCGGCGCCAGCCAGAGCGCCGACTCGACGCAGCTGCAGGCAGCGACGAATGCCCAGGTCACCGGGCAGACTACGGTGAACAATCCGACCAAGAACCAGATCACCTCGTTCAGCTCGGCCGGTCCTCGCCAGTCTTACAATGCAGACGGACTGAACAGCGGTGGGGGTCATCTCAAGCCGAACGTTGCTGCGCCGGGTGCCAGCATCTTCTCTACGGCTATCGGCACCGGCACCGAGGGCGAGTACCTCTCCGGTACGTCGATGGCCGCGCCCCATACCGCCGGCCTCACCGCTCTGGCGCTGCAAGCACATGCGGCGCTCTTCGCGCGGGATGACATCCGACTGGCTGTGGAGAACACCGCCGATCCAGGTCTGGTGACGAACTGGAGGCCCCGTCTGGCGGGATCCGGTTTGATCCAGGCCGTCGGCGCCGTGAATACCCAGACAGTGTTGCGCGCCGATACGGACGATGGCAGCAACCTCAGCTTCGGGGTTGTCGAGCTCCGGTCCGACTACTCGCGCACGCGGACCATCCTGGTGCGGAACCTTTCCGCCCCCGGTACGCCGCCGGTGGCCTTCACCACCAGCAGCACGAAGTGGAACAGCACTTCGAACCGCACGCACACGCTCACCATCCAGGAGTCGTCCGTTGCGCTTGCTCCCGGAAACGCCGTTCGCCTGCATGTGACATTGACCGTCCCGGCCGCCAGTGCTGGCAACACCGGCCTGGTCGCCGACAACTTCAGTGGCTACGCAGGCAGCTCCGGTACGATGCGCGAAGTCGGCGGCTACATCTCGCTTACGCCGACCGGTGGCTCGAACAACGGCGTCAAGCTGACGATGCCGTACTACTTCGTGCCGCGCGCCCGGGCCGACGTCTCCGGCCTCGTTCGCTATCCGCTGGACAAGAACAACAACCACAGCGACTCGATCGTGCAAAACAGCGCGATGGCACCGCTGTCGAGCCTGGTGGACTACTTCTCCTGGGGCGCGACCGGAACCGCCAGCAAGGGTGCGCACGGCATCCGTGCTGCTGGTGTGAAGTCAGTGGTCGACCGCGGCAATGCTAATGACCGCGACATCGTCTTCGCCATCGACACCTTCAAGCCCAACTCTACGTATGTCGGCAGGATCCGCCATCAGGTGGACATCACCTTCGACGGCAACACCTCCGGCAATCCCGATATCCGGGCGTACACCACGGACATCGACGCCGCACTCAGCGGGACCGCAACCGGCAGGGTCGGCGTGATCGTGATCGACTACAAGTCCGTGGGAGGCGTGTGCGCCGGGCAGCCCGCGCCGTGCGCCTTCGCCGAGTCGGTCGCCGCAGCTCCAACGGATGGGTCGACGGTGCTTCTGCCCGTGTTTGCATCGGACATCGGTCTCTCCGCCGCGAACCCGCGTTTCACGTATACCGCCACCGCCGTCTTCTTCCAGGACGATCCCACGGTCACGTCCTCCACCCCGGCCATCACGGACACGACTCCGGCCGCGAGGTTCAACGCGTTCACGCCGTCGCTGACGGCGAGCGTGGCGTTCCCCGCCGGCGGCACCCTGCCACTAACGCTGGCGCCGGGAGGGCAGGCGCGCGTTGACCTGACCATCAACTCTGCGGAGTGGGCGAGTACCCCCACAGCGGGGGTGATGATCGTCCCGTCGGAGAATCCCAACTACGGCAAGGATAACCAGGCACTGCTTTTCAGATTGAAGCAATAGCAGATCACGGTTCGAGGGTTCGAAGGTGAGCAGGCAGCCGGGCTTCTCGGCTCGGCTGCCTGTTCTTTCGCGTAAAGGAGCAGCAGCGAGGCCGGAGCGATGCCGTGATTGCGTTGTGGAACAACCGGCCGCTGCGCCGGCTCCTAGTCGTCGCCGTACATGCCACTCTCTGGGCCGCAGCGTTCGCGCTCGCCGTCGACGTTGGTTCGGAAGAGACGCTCCTCCGCGCCACGCGTGGCGCTGTGCAGGCAGCGGCCGTGCTGCTGCTGCTGCGCACGGCGGGGTTCCTGGTCGCGGGTCTCTTCGATGGCATTTGGCGCTATGCCGGATTCCTCGATCTGGAGAAGCTCGTCCTCGCGACGACCGCTTCTTCGGTAATCGCCTTGCTCCTCGACTTGACCATCCTCACCGGGCAAATCCCGCTTTCGGTGTACTTGACGGAATGGCTGGCATCGATCGTCTTCGCCGGTGGGGCGCGCCTGGCAATGCGGAGCGTCATCGAACGACGCCAACGGCGTGCCGGTGGGCTTCGCACGCTGATTATCGGTGCCGGTGATGCCGGCGAAAGCCTCGTCCGAGACGTGCAGCGAAAGTCCGCGGGCGTGAGTTGGCTCCCGGTCGGCTTTCTCGACGACGACGCGATGAAGCACGGCGCGCTGATTCGCGGCATCCGCGTGCATGGCGCCGCGGACGACGCTTCAATCGAGCGATACGTCCAGGCGCTTGCCGTCCACCTCGTAGTCCTCGCCATGCCTACGGCACCGGGCTCGCGTATCCGCGCAGCGCTGCGCGTCTGCAATCGCCTCGCGGTCGAGGTCCGCACCGTCCCTGCACTGGCCGATCGTCTCCCTCACGCGTACCGCGCCCGCAACATCCGCGAGATCAACATCGCCGACCTTCTCCGTCGCGAACCTGTCCAACTCGACGTTGCCCAGATCGAGCAGCTGGTGCGCGAGCGCGTCGTCCTCGTGACCGGCGCCGGCGGCAGCATCGGCAGCGAGCTATGCAGGCAGCTCCTTCCCTTCGTGCCACGGCAGCTGCTGCTGCTCGATCACGACGAAAACGCCCTCTTCCACATCGATCGGGAGCTGTGTTCGCGCGCCCCGCGACCCGGCATCGTACCGTTGATTGCCGACATCACTGACGAAGCGCGGGTGCGGGGCATCTTCGAGCGGTATCGGCCGTCTCTCGTGCTGCACGCCGCCGCACACAAGCACGTCGAGATGATGGAAAAGAACCCTTGTGAGGCGGTGAAGAACAACGTCCTCGGCACCATCGCGCTGGCGGAGGCCGCGCAGCAAAGCGCGGTGGATGCGTTCGTACTCGTCTCGACCGACAAGGCGGTGCGGCCCAGCTCGGTGATGGGGGCCAGCAAGCGCGTCACCGAGATGATCGTCCAGCGGTTCGCCCGCCCGAGCAGCACGCGCTTCGTGGCGGTGCGATTCGGAAACGTGCTGGGGAGCGCGGGGAGCGTGGTCCCGATCTTCTGCGAACAGATTGCACGCGGTGGACCGATCACGGTCACGCACCCTGACGTCGTCCGGTATTTCATGACCATCCCGGAGGCCTCGCAGCTCGTCCTCGAGGCGGCTACCCTGGCCCGTAGCGGCGAGATCCTCATGCTGGACATGGGCGACCCCGTCCGAATCCTCGACCTCGCGCGCGATCTGATTGAGCTGTCGGGGATGCGCGACATCGAAACGGTCTTCACCGGGCTGAAGCCGGGCGAGAAGCTCAGCGAAGACCTGTTGTTGGAGGAGGAGACGTATGATC
>VBKI01000021.1:7591-12862 GCA_005879535.1 Deltaproteobacteria bacterium
CAGTCGAACCGCTGCGCGGCGTGCTCCGAACGTCGCGGGCGGGATAGCACGCCATGCCGGAAACGATGCGACGGGAAACGAACCACGCCGCAAGTCGCGCGTCGGGATTGTCGAAGTCTGACGCTTGACTCGCCGCGGCGGGAGCCCCTAGCTTGGCGCCGATGCCGCGCACCCGACGTCTGCCGGCCGCCTGTACGGCGATTTGCGCAATGGTTTGGAGTTTTGGGGTGCGGGCGCAGGAAAATGCTGCGAAAGGATTGGAACCCGAGCTGACGAAGCCCGCGGAACGCTTCCAACCGGCCGCGCCCCCTCTTCCGGTACCGCTCGAAGGACCTCTCGATGCCCAACACTACACTTGCGGTCCGGGTGACGGTTTCGAGCTGAACTTCTGGGGGGCGCAGAACTTCAAACTACGCGCCACGACCGACCTGGAGGGCAAGGCATTCCTGCCGCGGATCGGGTACGTCCCGGTGAGCGGGAAGACACTCGCCGACGTGCGCGCGACCGTCCGCAAGGCCGTGCAGCGACACTTCCCCGGCCTGAACTTCGAGCTGAGCCTGATCGAGCCGCGCACCTTCCTTGTTCACCTGGTCGATAACGTGAGTCGTCCCGGTCTCGTGCGCGCGACGCAGGTGGAACGGCTCTCGAGCGTGATCGAGCGCGCAGGCGGCGTAACTGCCGGAGGCTCCAGGCGCCGGATCCAGATCCGCCATCGCGACGGAAGGACACAGGTCGCCGATCTCGTCCTCTACGCCCAGACAGGAAGAACGGAAGAGAACCCATTTCTCCTTGACGGAGACGTAGTGCACGTGCCTTTCGAAGCCCTGACTGCTTCGATCACGGGGGGCGTCAACCGGCCAGGGCGTTACGAGTTGGTGGCGAGCAAGGACTTCGACGAGCTGTTCTCGATCGCGGGTGGATATTCCACGGCGGTGACGCGCGAACTTCCGCTGACGTTGGTGCGCAGAGACGAGAAGGGTCGTTCGATCTTGCGCCGCCTGGAACCCCCCTTCCCCGGGCGCGATGTCCCGAAGCTGCCGATCGAGCAGGGGGACTCCATTGACGTCCCCACCATCGCCCAGCTGGAGAAGACTGTGCTCTTGGTGGGGGCGATTCAGGGCGCCATCTCGACGGACGAATCAACGGCGCTCAAACGGCTCGTGTTTGCCGAGGGCGATACGGTGCGTACCCTGGTTCTCCGCGCCGGCGGCGTCTTAACTGGAGCCGATCTCCCGCATGCAGCGTTGGTGCACGAGAACGGCTCCGTCGACGACGTCGATCTCGATGCGCTGCTCGTCCAGCACAATGCAGCGGCAGACCGTCCCGTAAGCATTGGCGACACACTGATGGTTCCGTTCAAGCGACGCAGCGTCATCGTCGAAGGTGCGGTCTTCCGCCCCGGCTCTTATCCGTATAACCCGCGCTTTGCACTCATCGACTACGTGGGAGCGGCTGGTGGACCGACCCGTTTCGCGCGCTCGCTGAAGGAAAGCCACCTCATCACGGCGGATGGTCAAACAAAGGCACTGTCCGATGCACTCCGCGTCAATCCAGGCGACATCGTGGTGGTCCCCGAACGCGACTTCTCGCGACCAGAGATCGTGCAGCTGGTCCTCAGCGCCACAGGCCTTTTGCTCGGTGCTGCAACCATCGCCATTGCCCTCCATCGCTGATGACGAGGCGTTTCTCATGGATCGGAGACGATACGCAGCGCACGCTCAAGCGTTCGGCGACGCCAGCAATTCCTGGTCTTGCGGAGCTTCGGGAACTCGGCGGTTCGCTTCCCGGTGTCCCATCGAGCGATGCCGAGCGGATCGCTGCGGTCCTCTCGAGTGAGTCAGTCGCCAACGCGGTCATCGACAAGTTCGACCTGAAGAAACGCTATGGGAAGACGCACATCGAGAACGCGCGCAAGGAACTCTGGCAGCACTGCGCCATCCGGGTCATCCAAAAGGGCGAGCTGGTGGCCCTGACTTGCGAGGACAAGGATCCAGCCGCCGCTCAGGCGATGGTCGCTTTCTTCGGGGAGCACGGCAACGCGGTGTTCCGCCGCGTTGACGCCGGCTCTGCCGGCGAAGAGGTCCATTTTTTGGAGGGGCGCCTGGCGGAAATCCAGAAGGAGGCTCGCGAGGCGCAGCAGCGGCTGCGTTCTTTCGAGGAAGCGAATCGGATCGTGGATCTCGAATCGCAGGCGAAGGCGGTGGTCTCCAACATCGCCGCCATCCGGGCGCAGCGCGTCGCCAAGGAGCTGGAGTTGTCGTACGCGAAGGGATTCGCTTCCCGCGAAGAATCGAGCTCGGTGCAGCTCAGGCACATGCTCTCGGTCCTGGAGGCGAAGGAGCGGGCGCTCGAAGGTGGAACCAGCCGCGACCAGACATCCGACGGGGGCAGCGCACCACTGACCGCGCCGGAGCTGCTTCCGCCGGCAATGGCTGTGCCGTCGTTGCGTGCCCAGCTGGAAGAGCTTCATCTCGACCGCAAGTTCTACGAGACCGCCGAGCTGATGACCATGCAGCGCCTGGAAACGGCCAAGGCGAATCAGGCTCGCGAGATCTCGACTTTTCAGATTCTCGATGCGCCGACGTTGCCGACCTACCCTTCACGTCCGAGAAGGCTCTTGATCCTGATGGTAGGCTTGGTTATCGGGCTGGTGGCGGGAGCCGCTTGGCTCTTGGGACCTGCGTATATCGTCGGCTTGTTCGGCCATGAGCGTTGAAGCTGGGACGTCAGGCTAGGATCTCGAGCTGGCGCGAACCGCCTGTATCACGTGCTGCTGCTCGCCGTCGGTCAGGCTGCTCGAGCTCGGCAGGCAGATGCCTCGCCGGTAGAGATCCTCGGCGACCGCGCCGCCCAAGTGTTCCGCAGTCCTGAAGAGTGGCTGCAGGTGCATCGGTTTCCACACCGGCCTCGCCTCGATGCCCGCGCGGTCGAGCGCCGTAATGAGCGCATCACGATCGATACCGAATTCGGGCGGGTCGATGAGAAAGCAGCTCAGCCAGTTCGTATGAAGCCCGTACGGTGCCTGCGGCATCAGGGCTATTCCGGGCAAGTCCGCGAAGGCGTCCCGGTAGCGAAATGCGATTTGCCGACGCTGCCGGACGCGCTCGTCGAGCACCTGGAGCTGACCACGGCCGATGCCAGCGAGGACGTTGCTGAGCCTGTAGTTGTAGCCCATCTCGCTATGCTCATAGTGGACCGCTGGATCTCGCGCTTGGGTCGACCAGAAGCGGGCTTTATCGACCTTGGCAGGATCGGGCGAGATCAACATTCCCCCGCCCGTCGTCGTGATGATCTTGTTTCCGTTGAAGGAAAAGACTCCGACGTCACCGAAGGTACCGACCTGCCTGCCACGGTACAGCGTGCCCATCGCTTCCGCAGCGTCCTCGAGGACCGCCACACCATGCTCCCGGCAGGTCTCGAGGATCGGATCCAGATCGGCACTCTGGCCGTAGAGATGAACGACCACGACGACCTTTGGGAGACGCCCGACTCGTGCCCGCAAGCGGAGCGCTTGAGCGAGGAGCACGGGGTCCAGATTCCAGCTCTGCGTGGTACTGTCGAGCAACGTCACGCGCGCGCCGAGATAGAGAATCGGATTGATGCTGGCCACGAACGTGAGGGTGGGCGCGAGCACCTCGTCGCAGGGACCGACGCCGAGTAGTCTCAACCCGAGGTGCATTGCAGCGGTACCGCTTGCGAGCGCTACCGCAGGCAGGCCTAGACGTGACGTAAACTCCTGCTCGAAGGCGCCCAGGTGAGGGCCCACCGTGCTCAGCCAGTTCGTGGCGAAGGCTTCGCGGACGAATTGCTCCTCCCGACCTCCCATGTGCGGTACGGACAGCAGGATTCGCTTCATCGAGGTCACGTACCCTTGCGGAGGGGCCGAGCCGGAACACCGACCACGGTTTCACCAGCGGGCACATCGCGATTCACGACCGCTCCAGCTCCGATCGTCGATCCTTCTCCCACGGTGACGTACTGCAGGACCTGCGCACCGGTGCCAACCAGCACTCCGGCGGAGAACCGCACCCCTCCCGATACATTCACACCGGGATTGAGCACCGTCCCCCGGCCGACCACCGATTCGTGGCCCAAGGTGCATGCCAGGTTCACCATGGCGTAGGGCTCGATGACCAGGTTCACTGTGCCGATCACGTTGGCGCAAAGAAGGACCCCGTGCCCCACCTTCGCCGAGGACCTTTGGAAATGAACCGATGGATGAATCATTGCGGGCCACCGATCGGGACCGTAATCGCGCTCGAGCTCCGCTGCGACGCGCAGTCGCGCAGCCGGGGTTCCGATCCCAATTGCAAGACCGTCGAAACGGTGGCTATTCTCGCGCACCCAGTCGAGATCTCCGAGCACGTGCTCCCGGCTGTCGTGAGGCCCCAGCTTCCCTAGATCGCTCACTACGAAACCGGCGAACTCCAGTTCCCCGGCGATGTCGCCAATCAACCACGCGACTTCTCGCGCAAAGCCACCGGCCCCAACGACAATGATCCTTCTCTTGGCCATCGGCTCCTCTCGCGCGCTGCCCCTATCGCAATCTGCGAAGTCCGGCAACAAAGGAAAAAGTCTCTTGCCGCGTCCCATGGCGAGCGGTTCGGAGTCCCTGAAATGTGCGGCATTGCGGGTATCTTCAACTACGCTGACCCGGCATGCCCGGTCGACCGTCCGCTCCTGGAGCGCATGACGCAGGCCTTGTCCCACCGCGGTCCTGATGGCGACGGACTGTGGATTCAAGGCCCGATCGGTCTGGGCCACCGTCGCCTTGCAATCGTGGATCTTTCCCCGACCGGTGCGCAGCCGATGCGTTCTGCCGACGGCGGATGCATCACGTACAACGGCGAGTTGTACAACCACCTGGACCTCCGCGGGCGACTTCTTGCTGGCCACCCTTTCCGGGGTCGATCCGACACCGAGACGCTGCTGGGTCTCTTGGAAAGACGTGGCCCCGACGTGCTTCCCGATCTCGTCGGGATCTTCGCTTTCGCCTATTGGGATTCCCGGGCGCGGAGGCTTTTGCTCGCGCGCGATCCGCTCGGCGTGAAGCAACTCTACTTCAACGACGATGGCCGGCGCCTTCTCTTCGCGAGCGAGATGAAAGCACTCGTCCAGTGCGCGCAAGTATCCCGCGAACTCGACGGCGAGGCGCTGAACCAGTACTTGCACTTCCACACGCCGAGCGCGGAGCGGACTTTTTTTCGCGGAATTCGCCAACTCCGTCCCGGCGAACGTGTGCTCGTCGACCGCAGTGGCCGGCAACATGCG
>VBKI01000021.1:12969-13311 GCA_005879535.1 Deltaproteobacteria bacterium
AGCGGTGGTATCGATTCCAGTGCAGTGGCAGCTTTTGCGAGCAGGGCTGGCAAGGCTCCCCGCTGCTTCGGCGTCCATTTCGCTGACCAGGGGGTGGTGGACGAGCGGCCGTTCCAGGAGTCGGCAGCGCGTGCTCTCGGGCTCGACCTGGAGTTGACGACCTATGATGGCGCGCGGTTCGCCGACGATCTGCCGCGGCTCCTGTTCCAGCAGGATCAACCGGTGATCGGTCCGGCGATGTTTCCGATGTCTGCCGTCAGTGAACTCGCGGCTCGCAGCGTGAAGGTCTGCCTGGGAGGACAGGGGGCGGACGAAATCTTCGGCGGTTATGCACGATACGCG
>VBKI01000022.1 GCA_005879535.1 Deltaproteobacteria bacterium
CGGTTGCGGAGCAGCTCACCGATTCCGACGGCACCGACCACCAGCCGGACTGGTCTCCCGACGGCGGCCAGGTCGTCTTCGTCCGCTACGACGGCAGGGCGATGGAGCTGATGCTGCTGGAAGTTGCGACCGGCGCAGTGACGCCGCTCACCTCGGGCGGCGCGGTGAACGTCGATCCGCGCTGGTCGCCGGACGGAACGCGCCTCGCCTGGGTCTCCACGGCGGGCACCGGCCACTTCCTCTTGCACACGGCTTTTGTCCGCGACGGCCGCCTTGCGGAGATTCGCACCGTCGTTGCCGACCACCGGAGCGCGATGCCGCGCTACTACTACAGCCCGTTCGATCACGCGATCAATCCGGCCTGGACGCCGGACGGGAAGTCGATCGTCTTCGTCTCCAACCGCGAGGTCCCGCACGGGACCGGGGACATCGTGCGTTTGGCCGCCGACGGGTCAGGCTCGATGGAGGTTTTGCGGCGCGAGGAGACCAACTGGCAGACGCGGCCGGACGTCTCGCCCGACGGCACCCGGCTCGTCTACGCGTCGTATCTCGGCGGCCAGTGGCACCAGCTCTGGCTCTTGCCGCTCTCGGGTGGCGGGTATCCGATCCCGCTGACCTACGGAGAGTTCGATAACGTGGGCCCACGCTGGTCGCGGGACGGCCGGCAGATCGCTTTCATCTCCAATCGGACCGGCACGACCAGCTTGTGGGTGGTGGACGTGGTGTCGGGCGAGCAGAGGCAGGTGGTGCCTCGCGAACGCCGCTTCTTGGCGCCGCGGCGCCCGCTGACGGTGAAAGTGCAGGACGAGGCGGGCCGTCCTTTAGCGGCGCGCCTGTCGGTGACGGACGCGCGCGGCCGCTTCTTCGCTCCGGACGGCGCCTGGATCCACGCCGATGATCTCCTCATCCCCGAGCGCCAGCGCATGGAGACGCGATATGTGCACGGCGCGGGCGAGTGGAGGATGTTCGTTCCTCCCGGACCCCTCGAGATCAAGGTCGCGCGCGGGCCGGGATACGCGGTGGTGCGGCGCAAGGTCGACGCGCAGGCCTCGGTGACGGTGACGCTGCCGCGGCTGGCGTTTCCGGGAAAGTGGTGGAGCGGCGACCTCCACGTCCACATGAACTACGGCGGGCGTTACCGCAACACGCCCGCGCAGCTAGTGCAGCAGGCGCGCGCCGAAGGGCTCGATCTCGTCTACAACCTGGTCGTCAACAAGGAGCAGCGGGTCCCGGACATCGCCGCCTTCCTGCCCGGACCCGACCCGGCGTCGACCGGCGGCGTGCTGCTGCTCCACGGCGAGGAGTTCCACTCCAGCTATTGGGGGCACGTGGGCCTGCTCGGACTGCAGCGGCTGATCCTGCCCGGGTACAACGCGTATCCGTTCACTGCCGTGGCGAGCCCTTGGCCGCACAACGCGGCGGTGGCGGACATGGCCCACGCGCAGGGCGGGGTGATGGGGTACGTGCATCCGTTCGAGAGCGACGTCGATCCGTCGCGGGACGAGCGGCTCACGAACGAGCTCGTCCTCGACGCCGCGCTGGGGAAGGTGGACTACTACGAGGCGGTGGGTTTCTCCGATCACCTGAGCACCGCAGCGGTCTGGTACCGGCTGCTCGATTGCGGCCTGCGACTGCCGGCGGGCGCCGGGACCGACGCGATGGCCAACTACTCGTCGTTGCGCGGACCCGTCGGGTTGAACCGCGTCTACGTGAAGGCGCAGGGAGCGCTCAGCCGCGAATCGTTTCTCGCGGGGCTCAAAGCGGGCAGGACCCTCGCCACGAATGGGCCGCTGGTGGGACTGCGCGTCGGGAAGGCCGAGCCTGGCGATACCGTGAAGCTCCCGGCAGGCTCTGCGCTCCAGTACCATGCGTGGCTCCGATCCAATGTTCCCGTCACGAAGCTCGAAGTGATCTGGAACGGCCAGGTGGCGGCGCGGCACGACGTGAATGGAATGTCTGCCGACGTCGCCGGTGAGATCGCCGCGAACGAGAGCGGCTGGATTCTCGCGCGCGCCTGGAGCGAGAACGGCAACGAAGACGTCCTCGACATCCACCCCTACGCGACCACCAGCCCGATCTACGTCACGGTCCGCGGGCGCCCGCACCGCTCGCGCCCAGCAGCGACGTGGGCGCTGCACTGGCTGGACCGACTGGAGAAGACGACGCTCGCGAACCCGGACTACCGGACGACCCGCGAGCGCGAAGCGGTGCTGCAGGACATCTCGCGCGCCAGTGGCATTTACAAGTCCTGCTCCGCCGAACAGAACTAGCGGCGCGCGGGTCGCTGCGACCGCGACGATCGTCTGAGCCCGGAGGGGACCATGACATCCCAATCTCTGCTGTTCGGTTTCGGCATTCTCATCGCTGCACAGGTGGCGCAGGCGCAGCCGGTGCCGCAGTCGCCGCCGACGATCGGTTCGCCGAACACGGTCACCGCCGATCCGCCGGTCGCGCGCCCGCGCACCACGCCCTGCCGCACGCGCCTCTTCACCGATGTGAGGTTTGCCGACTTCTCGCCCAAGTCGTTCGCCTACGCGCCTCCGTCGGCCTGTCCCGGTCCGTGGCAGAACGTGGTGCTCGAAGCCGACTGGTCGGTCGAGCCCGGCCGGCAGTTCGACCGCACCGCCAATCTCTGGATCGGCGGCGTGAACGTCTACTTCGGCACCACCGCCGAGCCGACTCGCCCCCCGAACGCGATCGGCCGCTCCTGGCACGTCGAGCGCGACATCACCGACTACACCGCGGCGTTGCTCGCACCAGCGGCCGGACGCGCCGATCTCGGCAATCTGATCAACGACACGTACACCAGCGCGCTCTGGGGCACGGCGCAGATCGCTTTCTACCCGTTCAACGGCAAGGGCAACGACGATCGCCGGTCGCAGGCGCCCGACCTCGTGCTTCCGCTCTCGTCCAGCGCGACCGGCGGCACAGTGGCCTTGTTCAGCCCGTCCGACGCGCTCGCCGCCACCTTCCACCTGCCCACGAACGTAGAGCGCGCGTTCCTCGACGTGATCCTGGAGCACCAGGGAGCGAACGACGAGTTCTGGTACACCTGCGTGCCCAGTGCGCTCTCGGCTGCCCTGGAGAGCTGCAGCGGTGGGGCGTTTCGCGAAGGGCAGGTGAGCATCGACGGGCAGCCCGCGGGCGTAGTGCCGATCTTCCCCTGGATTTTCACCGGCGGCATCGACCCGTACCTGTGGCGGCCGATCCCGGCCGTGCAGGCGCTCAACTTCGTCCCTTATCGGGTCGACCTGACGCCGTTCGCGGGCGTGCTGAGCGATGGTCAGCCGCACACTCTCGCGATTCGCGTCGCCAACAACAGTCAGTACTTCTCGACCACCGCTACGCTGCTCGTTTTCCTCGATCACGGTTCGAAGCGGGTCACCGGACAGGTGACGACGAACACCATCGGCGCTCCGATCCCGAGCATCACTACGCAGGGGATCAATCCGCAGGCGGACCCGGTGACGGGAACGGTGACGACCATCTCGTCGCGGAGCTTCGTGCTCGCCGGGTGGGTGCGCACCTCGCGCGGGAAGGTGCAGACCGAGATCCGGCAGACGATCGACTTCTCCAACGTCCAGGATTTCGTCGTCCCGAGCGGCGCGTCGACGTTCTCGCAGAAGATCGCGCAGCTCACCAGCATCTCGTCGGTCACGAAGGTCCGCTTGGGCGATCGCTCGCGCGAGACCGTCGTGCGCATGGCGTGGCCGCTGAAGGTCGAGATCGTCTCGCCCGACAACTTCAACAGCGGATGGACCACGAATATCCATCAGTCCTACGATCGCGCCGATACCGTCTCACACGACGGCGACGTGGAGTTCGGCAGCGTGGTCTCCAACTCGGGTGACTGGGCCGACGACTACCCGACCACGACGATCCAGTCCGGAGCTCAGCGCTACTTCTCCGCCGATTCCGAGGGCCACTGCTACAGCCGCTCGATCACGGCAGCCGGCGGCGTGCTGACGTCGATCAAAGATGGCAAGGGCTGCGACGACGACTGAGTCTCAGTGGAGCAACGGTCGCGCCGCGACGCGGTCGTTCGTCAGGCCTCGCTCGAGCTGAAGTACCGACTCGGGCGTGTATCGCCCCCGCGGTGACTCGATTGACCAGTCTGTGAGAAGCCGCAGGTCGAACGTGCCGCGGTGACCCTGGCGCAAGCTGGCGATCCTGAAGGGCTGGTTGAGGAGCGTGCCGTCCACGCTCTTGGCGGTTGCCCCATGGACATCGAACCAGAGGTGCTCCGCTCCGCCGCAGGTGTGGTCGTCGCCGTCGCCGTCCGTGGCGAGTCCGAGCTTGACGTGGAAGTCCCACTTCCGGTTCTTCGCGTACCTGCTCTGGAGCGCGAGGAACGAGGGAAGCCGCTCGCGCGCCAGCCGCTGCATGCGCTCGGTCTCGGCGGACGACACGTAGAAGATCGGGTCTGCCTCGATCATGGGGACGTAGCAGCGCGGCGTTTCCAGCCGCTCCGATGAGTCCTTCGCCGGGGCGAACAGGATTCCTCTCTCGCCGCCATGGTCGGCGTCCCGGTCTGTCATGCCGCCCAGAGTCACATCGACCTGCTGCAGCCCAGCCTCCCAGGGGAGCCACACGAGCGGAAGGTCATTACCCGCGTGGAACCGGGTATGCGGCGGCGGCACTCCGCAGTCGAGGAAGAACCTCGCGACGCTGTTGATCAGCTCCCCGAGCGCAGCCGCGTCGCGACGGCGGACGCCCACGACGTCCAGCTCTATGCAGCCCATCCGGTGCAGACCGTGGGTGTGCAACCACGTCCCGCGACCCTTCCGACTGTCGTCGAAGACGGAATGAACGCTGAAGAAGCTCGTCGGGGCGGGAGGGACGCTCGCGGACGCCGCGTCCCGCAACCAGTCGCCGGTCCTCGCGTGGAACGCATT
>VBKI01000023.1 GCA_005879535.1 Deltaproteobacteria bacterium
GAGGAGGGAGAAAAGCACCGCCACACGCTACGCGATCCCGAACGGCGTCGCGCGCTCGCTCGACTGTTCAGCCGCTGCCGTCTATCCTTCGCAGCGGCGCGCTCTCTCTTCTGACCAACCACAAGGAGGAGATGCCATGGCCGTCCAAGCGTTCGTCCTCTGCAACACAAGGCCCGGTAGCGGGTTCAACGTCCTGCGCAAGGTGAGGGAGATTCCGGGCGTCAAATCCGCCTACGCCTGCTGGGGCAAGCCGGACATCTTCACCATCTGCGAAGCGAAGGGCCTGCGCGAGCTGACTGCCCTCGTTTTCGACGGCATCCAGCGGATCGACGGCATCGAGGGCAGCGAGACGCACATTGTCGCGGAAGAGATGTAGCGCTTCGCCGTCTATTCCTTCACCGCGCCCGCGGTCAGGCCGGCGACGATGCGGCGCTGGAACAAGAGCGTCAGCACGGCCAACGGCAGCGTCGCCACCACGGAGGCCGCGGCGATCTGTCCCCAAGGCTCGACGTGCTCCCCGGCGAACAGCGCGATGGCCACGGGAATGGTGCGCTTCGAGGGCGTGGAGATGAACGAGAGAGCGTAGAGCAACTCGTTCCAGGAAAAGATGAAGACGAGGATGGCGCAGGTGGCGAGCGCCGGCCAGGAGAGCGGCAGGAAGACGTGGACGAAGGCTTGCCAGGGCGTGCAACCGTCGACGAGAGCGGCCCGGTAGATCTCGTCGGGCAGCTCTCGAAAGAACGAAGTGAGTAGCCAGAGCGTGAGTGGAAGCGCGAACGTCGCGTACGGGACGACCAGGCCGGCCAAGGTGTCTCGCAGGCCGACCGCCCGCAATGCCAGATAGAGCGGGCTCACGGTGGCGATCGGCGGAAACATGGAAATGGCGAGCGCGCCACCGAGGAGCAGCGACCGTCCACGGAACTCGAGCTTGGCGATGGCGAACGCCGCCGACGCGCCCACCGCGAGGCACAGCGCGGTCGTGCCCGCGGCGACGACGAGCGAGTTGAGCACCGCGCGCGCGAAGGTGGCTCCCAGTCCGGCGTAGTTGGCCAGCGTCAGCGAGGTCGGGAGCGATCGCGTGAGCTCCGGCTCCGGCCACAGCGAGGTGAGCAGTTGCCACGCGAGCGGGCCGACGAAGAAGGCCAGGACGGCCGCGGTGGGCAACGCGCGCTTCATCGCGGCCTTCCGAGCACGCGGACGAAGACGAGGCCGATGACGAGTACGCAGGCGAACGTCGCGACGCTCAGCGTGGACCCGTAGCCGAAGTCTCCCGAGCGCATCAGCGTCTTGTAGGCGTAGATGGAAAGCGTCTCGGTGGCGTTGGCGGGGCCTCCTTCCGTGAGCACGTAGATGGCGTCGAAGACGCGGAAGGCGTCGAGGGAGCGGAAGAGCAGCGCAACGAGGATCGCCGGCCTGAGCAGCGGCAAGGTCACCGAGACGAAGGTACGCGCGCGTCCGGCTCCGTCGATGCTCGCCGCCTCGTACACGTCGTCTGGAATGGTCTGCAGGCCGGCGAGCAGGATCAGGGCGACGAACGGCGTGGTCTTCCAGACGTCGACGAGGATGGCGGCGTGCAGCGCGGTGGAAGGCGAACCGAGCCAATCGATGCCGGGCGCGAGCCGGTGCAGCAGGCCGTAGTCCGCATTGAAGAGCCAGGCCCACATCCGCGCCGAGACGGCAGTGGGAATCGCCCAGGGAAGGAGGACCGCGGCGCGCAAGAGGCCTCTCCCGCGATGCAGCAGAAGGGCGACGGGGAGCCCGAGGAGCAGCTCGACGGCGATGGCCACGGCGGTGAAGTACGCGGTGTGACCGAGCGCGGACCAGAATCGAGCGTCCTGCAGGAGGAAGCGAAAGTTCGCGAGGCCGATGAAGCGCTGCTCGTGGAAGATGACGATGGAGCGATGGAGGCTGAGCCACGCCGCCGCGAGAACGGGCACGACGGCGACGCCGGCGAGAACAGCAGCGGCCGGTGCGGCCATCAGGGCGCCCTGACGTTGCGGCTTCACCGCGGATTCTCCAGATGGTCGACGATGCGCTGCGCGCGGGAGAGCGCCTCGGCGGGGGAGCGAAGGCCGGCGATGGCGGCGGAAAGCTCGCCCTGGATGGAGTCGCTTGCGAGCGCGTAGTAGGGCGTCACCGGCCTCGGGCGCGCGGCGAGCGCGATCGGAAGGAGCGCTGCGATGAACGGCGCGCCTTGCCGGATGCGCGCATCGTCGTACACCGCGCGGCGCGCCGGGATGCGGGAATAGTGCAGCGCAAGATCCACGGCCGCATCGTGCGAGGTGAGGAACGCCACCAGCCGCTCCGCTGCGTGTCGCCGCGCGGGGGGAGAGTGCGCATTCACTGCGAGCTGCCAGCCTCCCAACGTTCCTGGACCGGGCGCCCCGGTGACGCTCGGCAGCGGCGCGAAGCCGACCTTGCCACGCACGGGGGAGCCCGGCGCCTGCACCTCCGCCCAGACGTAGGGCCAGTTGCGCAGGAACACGGCGCGGCCGTCCTGGAAGGCGCGCCTCGTTTCCTCTTCGCCGGAGGAGACGACGGAGCGCGGAGAGAGCCCACTCACGATGGCGTCGCGCATCCATTGCAGCGCAGCGCGCGCCTCGGGCGAATCCAGCGCGATGCGGCCGTTCCTGAGCAGCTCGCCGCCGTGTCCCCGGATCGCCTCGAAGACGTTGCAGTTCAGCCCCTCGTACTGGCGCCCTTGCCAGAGGAAACCGGCGAGGCGGGGATTGCGCGCCATCGCCGCTCGAGCGACCTCGCGTAGCTCGTCGTAGGTTTTCGGCGCTCGCCGCACCAGATCGGCGCGGTAAAAGAGCAGGCCGACGTCGAGAAACCAGGGCACCGCATACACGCGCCCGTCCAGCGTCACCGCCTCGACGGCGTGCGGCAGGAACTCCGCGCGCAGGCGCGCCGGCGGGAAGGATGCAGAGAGGTCCGCGAGCCATCCCGCGCGGGCAAACTCGGGCGCCCACACGACGTCGATGGCAAAGACGTCGAAGTCGTCGGCCGCACCCTCGAGCGCGGTGAGAAACATCTCGCGCGCGACGTCGGACGCATTCGGCAGCGTCTCGGTGCGCAGCAGCACATCGGGGTTCTCGCGGCGGAAGCGGTCCAGGAAAGCATGAAACGGGGCAGCATCTCCCCAGAGCGGCTGGTGCTTGAGGACGACCGTGACCTGCCCCGTCGCCGGCGCATCCCGGGACGTCCGCGAGCACGACGCGAATGCGATCAGGCAGACAGAGAGGGCGCGCACTTCCCCATGATGGGGCGCGGCCGCGGCCTCGTCGGGGCAGCCGAGCGGCCGGGCATCGAAAAGGCGACATGCGCAGCTTGCTTGGCGCCATGATCCGGAAACTCAAGTCAGGCCAGTTCCGTCTCTACTCGCGCAAGAAGGACCCGCGCACCGGCAAGCGGAAGAACCTCGGTACTTTCAAGTCGCTCAGCGCGGCGAAGCGACACGAGCGCGCCGTCCATTTCTTCAAGCGGCACTGAAAGGCGGGTTCTATCCGTCGTGACCGATCCGGTTCAACCGGTTGAACCGACCTGACCGGCTGGCAACCGCTGCAAATCGCCGTGTCGGAAGCATGTAACGAGGTGATCGTTCACCATTCCGACCGCCTGCATGAAGGCGTAGCAGATCGTCGGGCCGACGAACCGGAAGCCCCGCTCGATGAGCGCCTCGCTCATCCGGTCCGACTCCTTGGTGCGCGCCGGAAGCTGACGCAACGACCGGCGCGCGTTGTGCTTCGGCACACCGCCGACGAAGCGCCAGAGGAATGCGCCGAATGATCCACCCTTCTCCT
>VBKI01000024.1 GCA_005879535.1 Deltaproteobacteria bacterium
TTCACGGCGTCTCCATCCGTCAAAAAGCGGAGCTCGCCCATTACGAGCGCGGCGACGTGGACGGCTCGGCCTCGGGGCCGCACGCGAAAGCTGCAGCGGGCACGCTGGCGCCGTCAGCCTCACTTGCGGACAGGTTGCTGACGCTACGACGCGGCCGTATCCGCAGGTAGCACAGTACACGGGGCACGGCAGTATCGACGACGCGGCCAGTTTCGTGTGCGTCAAGCAACAGGAGTCGGACGGCGACCGCGACTGAGTCGGCTTCGAACATCACGTTCTCGAGACCAAGGGCGCTCAGGCGGCGGCGAACATAAGCCGTGCGGCTACTCAGGGAGGCCAGTGCTCGCCGCCGTCCCGGATTCCTCCTGTCGCCGATGCCGCACGGGGCCTTGACTTCGTCTACGTAGAGCGCGCCTTAAGCAGCCAGCAAGAGAGGGCAACCTTTCCGACGAGTTTGCTGCCCTCTTTTTGTCGAGCAGTGCAGGGAAGGAGAAACGAATATGTCCAGTGCAAAGGCGTTTCCCTCAGTCAGGGCATTCGCGATTGTAACCGGAGGCTTGCTGGGCCTGTTGCTCAGCACTTCTATCGCCTTGGCGGACTCATTTCCGGGGTCGGTGCCCAAGGCAATCTGTGGTCCTGGGGATCATACGGAAAGCGGATTACAAGGCGAGACGACGGTGGAAGAACGTTTCAGCGGCGATTCCGAGCGCGCCTACAACTGCAATCTGGAACTCGTGGGCCAGGAGCCCCAAGCTGAGTTTCAAGGAGCATTTTCCCAGGATGGACCGGCGTACAGCGGTGACTGCGCCTACTATGGAACGGACCGTGCTGCCACTCTCCAAGGCATCAAGGTGATCGATGCCTCCGACCCCCAGCATCCGGTGGTGAGCGCGCACTTAACCGACACCCCCGCGGCACTTAACCCGCACGAGACGGTGCAGACCAATGATCGGAGCCACCTCCTCGTGGCCGGCCAAAACGGTGGGCCGAATTTCGCGGTTTATGACATCTCTGCCGACTGCCGCCACCCGGTTCTGAAGGCGAGCATCAACATGCCAGGCGCCCAAGGCCACATGGGGGCCTTCGCCCCGGACGGCCGGACGTACTACGAGACCCAGAGCTTCCGAGGCATCGGCGGCTTTCTGTACATCGTGGACCTCACCGATCCGTCGCACCCGCAGGAGCTCCCCCCCTGGCAGTTCTTCACTGATGGCAGGCCACACGGGCTAGAGCTCAACCCGGAGGGCTTCTTGCCCGGTGTGCACGAAGGCACGCGGTTGTACGCGGGGCAACAAGGCAGTTTCCCCTTCACCAGCGGCAGAGACGGGCTGGTGATCGAGGACGTCAGCGACTATCAGTTCCGTCGCCCCAATCCGCAGATCCGGATTGTCAGCACGCTCTTCTGGGACGACCAGGGGATAGCCGAGGCCATGATCCCTGTGAAGATCAAGGGGCACCCGTACCTCATCAGCACGGACGAGGCCGGCGGCGCGAGCGGCGCGGGCGGTTGGGCGGCCGCGTGTGCCCGGGGGGCGTCCCCGTTCGGTTATCCGCAGATCATCGACGTCGGCGACGAGACGAAGCCTAAGATCATCGCCAAGCTCAGGCTGGAAGTGAACGATCCCGCCAATTGTTCGGCGCTGCTCGCTGAGACGCCGCCGGATCCCCCCGGAACCGCGCCCGGGACAAACTTGCCGCCCGAGTCGGGGACGACCAACTACAGCGAAGAAACATGTGTCGCTGACAATCCCAAAAATGCGAAGATGCTCGCTTGCGGTTTTCAGAATGCGCAATTGCGCGTTTTCGACATTCGCGATCCAACCCATGCGAAAGAGATCGCGTACTGGAAGGCAGGGGCTGTGCGGACGAGGGTCCTTCCCGCATCAGGGAGCTGGGCACCGGGGAGCGATCGAACGGTGGATAAGATTGCTCATTGGGTGCGCTGGGTCGTTGCCGGCAAGGGCAAGGGCAAGGGGAACGTCAATGGCCGGGGCAATGTGAACGGCAACGGAACCGAGCTGGAGCTCTGGACTGTCAGCGATGGCCACGGCTTCCAGGTCCTGCGCTTCACGGACAATTTCAAGGCGCACAACAAGGATCTCTTCGAGGACTCGGACCACTGAGCAAATGGACGCGCAGAATGGCGGCCCGGGCAAGCGCAACGTAAGTTGCGGGGTTCGTCCGACGCCCGGTCCGCCTCTCGGACGGCCCTCACCAACCTGGCTCGGCGCGAAAGCGCCGGGCCAGTTTTGTTGATGGCGTGCCTTTCCGTGCCGATGGTGCACATTGGTCATGCGAACGTGGATGGGGATTCTGGCCACAGCTGACGCTGGCCTGAGGCCCCCCCCCGAGCCACGCCGTCCACACGATCAGTTGGGCGTGACGATTGCAAACACGCGGCCCGCCGGTTCGCCAGCACGTAGCCGGCTGAGCCTGCCCCGTTTCGGTGGACAAGTTGATTACGCTGCTGCCTGCTCCATCCGTGCTGCCCTCTCGAATTGACCTGGGCTCGAGTACCTCAGCGTCGAGTGCCTGCGCTCCAGGTTGTAGAACACCTCGATGTAGTCGAACAGCTTGACCTTCGCATCGGCGTGCGTCTCGAAACGATCTCCGAGCTCGAGGTCATGCTCGAGAACCAGCTCTCCATCGCGGCGTTGTCGTGTGCGTTGCGCGCCGACTCATGCTGCAGGTGATACCGTGCGCGGTGAGCACGCGTTGGTAGTCGTCGCTCGCGTACGGGCTGCCCTGGTCGGTGTGGTGCAGGAGCCCAGCTTCGGGGCAGCGGCGCCGCAGCGCCTGCTCGAGGGCGCGGAGCCAGGTGGCGGTCGTTGGCCGCGGAGAGTGCCCAGCCCACCACCATCCGAGAGAACAGGTCGAGGATCACCGCCAGGTAGAGCTTGCCGCCGCCGGTGAGGATCTCGGTGACGTCGCCCACCCAGCGCTGGTTGGGCCGTTCCGCCTCGAAGCGCCGGTCGAGGATATTGGCCGCCACCGGCTGGTCGTGATCGCTCATCGTCGTGCACCGGTAGCGCTTGCGCACGCGAGCCTGCAGTCCCTCGGAGCGCATCAGCCGCGCCACGTGCTTGCGGCTGACGGCGACGCCCTGTGGTTGCAGCTCGGCGTGCACGCGCGGGCTCCCGTAGGTCTCGGGCGACGCCATCTTCGTCCCGCCTCCGCCCCAAGAGCTAGCACGTCTCCTCAGCGATCTTGAGAAGTACATCCACCGCGGCGACGACCTGCCGCCTCTCGTCCGCGCCGCCCTCGTGCACGTCCAGTTCGAGACTATCCACCCGTTTTTCGACGGCAACGGCCGCATCGGTCGCCTGCTCATCACGCTCTTGCTGGAGCACTGGAAGCTGCTCTCCGAGCCGCTGCTTTACTTGAGCCTTTTCTTCAAGC
>VBKI01000025.1 GCA_005879535.1 Deltaproteobacteria bacterium
CGGGTGGCTGCTGGTGTCCGTCAAGTAATTGAGGTCCTGCGCCTGTCCGCCGCTATAGAGCGCGGCATGGAGCCCGAAGACGTAGGTGTCGGAGGTGCGTCCGGCGAAGTAGCCGTCGAAGTCGGACTTCTGGGGCCGCGCCCTCAACAACTTCGGCGTCATCGGCGGCTGCGTCGGCGCCGGGCCCTACCCGAGGCTGCATTGCAGCGTCGGCCTGCCCGGCGACCTTTCCGTTTCTCGATGGCGACTACGTCCGCGAGCGGAACGATCGCCGTCAGCCGGACGAATCGTTGAAAGGCGGCGCGGGCTTCTTGCTCCGAGGTGGCGGTCCGCAGGCGTGCCTGGGTCCCTTCAAGGAGCTTCGGCAGGTCCACCAATTCGTTCTCTTAAAGGAGCGGCTTGAGGTACTCGTAGCCGCCGCCGTGGACGTCCTCGTCGGAGAGGCCGTCCTGATCGTTGCCGGGGATCAAATAGACCGCGTCGGCTTCGACGTTGGCAAAGTTGAGCATCGGGATGGTGCCGATCAGGCGCCCGAACGTCGTCCGCGTGAAGTACTCCGACTCGGGCATGTCGCAGCGCTCGCCCAACGTCATGTCCGCGTTGCTGTTTTCCTCGAGGAGAAAGATGAGCGTGGCGATCACGTATCGCTTGTCGGCCGAGATGCGGTTGATCTCGTCCGGCGCGTCGCCCAACTCCTCTTTTTCCGTCGCGACCGCGCCCTCGAGCTCGCTGGACCACTCCTCGAACTCGTCCCCGGCGCGGCCGCCGCGGATGAGGTCCCAGAAGCCATAGTCGAAGGCGGAGACCTGCTCGTCGAGTACCGCCGTGACCCGCTTCCAGAAGGCGCGCTTCTCGACGAGCGACTGCTCGCTGGAGGATTGGGCAATGATCTCGTGCAAGCGCCCTCGGAAAGAATCGACGGGGAACGCCTTGATCACGACTTGCACGCCGAAGAACGTCTTGCCCATCAGCTGCTCCCCGATGAACCGGCGCGGCCGAACGAGCCGCTGCGCCCGGTGCGGACGGCGGTGATGGAGCCGGTCGACCTGGATGTGCGCACCGAAACGCGGCCGAAGCCAGAGGGCTTCTGCTTCCCGATGCCGGCACCGCCGCCGAGGGTGCGCGAGGAGAAGATCGTTGGCCGGGGCGCCGGCCGATATTCGGCGCCGCGCGAGACCTGGGGCAGCGGCGATGCGGTGCGCTGGGTGAGCGCAGGCCGTCCCGGCGCAGCCGAGTGCCAGCCATAGGTCTGCCAGAAGAGGAAATGCGTGTGCGCGTGGCCCCCGTAGTAGTAGCCATGACTCTGCGCCTGTTGCGCGGGCGGCATCAGGTCGCTGAGCGGCATCACCTTGACGTCGATCGAGGCGTCGCGGAACGCGACGAAGTCGGCATTGAGATCGTCGAGCTCGCGCATGTCCGACTGATCCGGGGCGATGTAGAGCAGGCGGCGGATGCCCAGTGACTGGAGGTTCGTCGGCGTGGGGAGCCGCGCGACATAGCGGTTGTCGAATTGCGTCTCCTCGTCGGTGTAGCGGGCAAGCCGGTTGCGATCGAGGACGAAGACCGGCGGTGCGCGGCCCGTCCGGGATCCCCGCAGTCGCATGAACAATGGCCGGTAGTACAGGACCGCCCCGAGCGTGAGGTGCGAAGGAACCACTCCCAGGGGATGGGGCCAGTTGTCGAGCACGAACACCGGATCGAAGCCCGGCGCCATGCCGGCCGCGACTGCCACGGAAGTCGGCCCCTGGACGTCGAGGATGACGGCGACGTCCTGCGGCGTCTGCTCGCCCGCAAAGAGCGAGCGGATGGCTGCCCCGCGGAGCACGTCTCGATTCTCGGGTGCGGGGGACAGAGGGGTGAGGGAGGCGCGCAAGCTCGCGCTTCCGGGATCTGCCGGTGATTGAAACAGGGTCGGCACGTAGAAGGGCGCGAGCGTCGCCTGCGCGGGAGCGAGCTCCAGCGCCAATCTGCCGAGCGCATCGCGCCACCCGGCGCCGCCGTCGATGTCCACCGCGCTCGCGTTGGGGAAGCGCAGCGCCGCGCCGGCATGTCCGACATTCCAGCCCTCGCGCCGTTGGAGCTCGAGGGCGTCCATGGTGATGTCCACCTCGTCGCTCTGGCTGAGAAGCCACGCCAAAAGCCCGCCGCCTGCCGCCGGCCCGAGCGTCAGTGCGAGGGCGAGCAGCGCGTTGCGGCGACTGATGCGATCGGGCGCCGAGCGCTGCAGCGACTCCTGCCACCAGCGCGCGCCGACGAGATCGTCGCGGTCGGCGTACATCTGCCGGAAGAACGGTCGCGGCGGGAGGATCTCGGTCATGACGCGATCAACACCGGAGCAGAGAGGGCTGCGCGGTCGGTTCCGTGCGGCGCCAGGCGCGCGTAGAGGCCTGCGGCCTGGCCTCCGACGAGAAAGACGCCGTGGTTCACGGCGCTGATGCCGTCCTCCTGCGGCCGCGGGCAGAAGCGCCGCTGCGCAATCCAGCGGCCTGGCACGGCCATCTCGAGCGAGTCCTTCCAGACGCCGGTCGGCACATTGGCGCCGATGACGACCTCATCACCTTCGCAGCCATAATCCGACTTGATCACCCACTCCTGCTGCTCGGCGATCAGCTGTGCGCGCGGCAGGGTCTCGAGGCGCAGGGTCTGCGGAAGGTAGCGGCGGATCGCGTCGCGGCTCTGCGTGGAGAAGAGCTCGATCTTCTCCCACATCAGCGCCATCGCGCGTTTGTTTTGCGCGACGACTGCGCCGAAAGGATTGATCACCGCGCAGGTGCCGGCGACCGCCGCCCCGAGAATGATCGCGAGCTGTTCGGTGAGGGGCTCTGGATCGGGGACCGGCGGCTCGTCGGCCCAGGCCGGGATCCTTTCGCTCCACCAGTCGGTCTTGTAATGGCGAATGAAGACGTCGCAGGCGGTGTCGAAGAGCCCAGCGCGGTGCCCTCCAAACCGCCGCAGGTTGAAAGGCGACCCGAGCGTGACCTGCCATCCGCGCTCCTCGAACCAGCGGCGGTACAGCAGCACCATCGACAGGTCCTCGGGCATCTCGGTCGGGTAGACGAGGCCGACGGACAGCGGCCGCCTGGTGCCGGCGGAGGCCGCGACCATGGCGCAGAAGCGATCCCCGATGGCCCGGTTGGGATCGGAGAGGTGCGCATGCGCCTCCGCCACCGTTGCATTCAGCAGAACCGCCTCTGCCTCGCCCGTCGGCGTGTCGCAGTTCAGCTCGCAGACCATCGGGCCGCAGTCGGTGAAAAAGACATCGGCTCGGGCGATGCCGTGCCAAAGCGGTGCCGAAGCGCACCAGAGCGCCTGCTGCACGGGCGTCAGGCCGAGGAACGTCGACACGAGGCCGGGGTCGCCCGCGCAAAGAAGGCACAGCTCGTTCCAGGCGGCGGCCATCTCCTCTGCTGCCCGGTAAAGCGCCGCCTGTTCCGATGCGCGCAGCACGATCGGCATTTGCCGGAATCGAGGCTCGCCCTCGAACCAGGGATCGGAGATGACGCCGCCCGCGGTCAGACGCTCAGCGAAGGCGGAATAGTCCGTCATGCGATCCCGGTGAGGAGAAAGGCGGCTGCGAGATACGAGACCGCCTCCACCGCGCTTGCTCCGACGTTGCGTTCCTGCGCAACCAGCCGATCGAGGCCGCCGCCGCGAAGCGCGAACGGCTGTCTCAGCAGCAGCATCTGCACCAGGAGCTGGCGCACCGGGTAGAGCACGAGCACCGAGAGCAGCGCGAGAGCATAGGCTCGCAACGACTGGCCCCAGGCGACAAAATCGCCTTCCGCGGCGTGGCCGACGATGACGGCGATGGCGAGCGTCGCCCCGGCGTAACTGAGTGCCGCGGCCACGTTCTGGCCCATGATTTCCTGATCGTCGGAATACGAGGTGAGCGAGCGAAAGAGCATGAGAAACAGGTGCAGAGTGGCCTGTGCGATGGCGAAGAACACCACGGAGATGCCGAGCGTTCCGACGTCGTCTCCGTATAGGCAGCGCCCGACGATGAGTCCGGTCGCCGCATAATGGGCGGCCGCAGCGACGCCTGCCGCCTCGTTGCCGCGCGCGATCTCGCCCGGCAGCCGGGAGCGCAAAAGCACGCGGATGCCCAACGATCCGACGAGAGCGAGCAGCAGCACGGCGCAGCCGCCGAAGACCGTCGTCCAGAGCAGGTCGGCGCGCCAGTCGTCGCCGTGAACGCAGCCCTGGATGGCCGAGCTGACGATGAATGCCACCCCACAGATGAAACCGGCACGGACGACGCCACGCGCGGCGTTGCGGTGGATCACGTGCGACCGTGTATCACGACCGGATCGGGCGCCGGCGTCGGGGAGGACCGCTCCCTCGCGGAAGACGCGCGCCAACTCATTGACCAGGGTGCGCTGCAGCGACGTTCAAAACAGTAGCGGAATTCGGCCTCGCACTGGCTGATAGTCGGCGGTCGCGGTTTCGCTGCGCCTCTCGGCGCCAGCGTTCCGTGGCGACCTCTGTCCGCCCCTCTGCGCCGGGGCACTCATGTCCGCGCTTGCTATCCGAGTTGAGGAAGCTCGAGGTCCGTGCTTCGGTCGCGACTCGGCGTGCGCTTGATGACCGGAGTCTTCTTCGCCTTCATCGCGTCCGCACGCTTCACCGCGAGCGGGGCAGCGGGGTGGGACCGCGCGGTTGCTGCGTTCAGCCGCTCATGGCTATGCTCGGGCCCCGCGGCGATTGCCGACGGTCCCTGCAAAGACAATGCAGCCGCGACGACGGCCCCGATTTTCCAAGCTCTCATTGGATTCCCCCACTGCTAAACCGGCACAGGAGCACCGGAGTGTCTTTATGCGGTAACATTGGAATCCAAGGCGCAGCAACGGAGCCAAAGGGAGGCTTCGTCACACCCCGCCGCATATAGGGATTACAGGGGCCCTGAGCGTCTCGCTGTCGCGTGCCTCAAGAGCTATCGCGAACAGCTACCTTGCAAGGGCTGATCCCGCTTTTTTTACGAAGGAGACGTCTTCTCGCGGTCGATGGCGGGCGCCGGTTTGCGCTCGGCGGGTGATCCGGCGCTGTCGGACAACTGCGGTGCGACGTCCTTCGGCTCTGCATGCACCGCCGCGCCCACGTCAGCTTCGTCGTGAAGCGAGTTCAGGCCTTTCTTGAAACTCTTCAGCGCCTGGCCAAGGCTAGCGCCGAGCTGTGGCAGCTTGGAGGGGCCAAAGAAGAGCAAGGCCAGCGCGAGCACGACGAGAATCTCTCCGACACCTAGCCTCATTCCGTCCTCCGACGCCTCGCGGCGAGCCGCGCCTCCCGCGGCCCGCAGGAGTGTATCTCCGGAAGGCTCGGCCGGCACCGCCATCGAGATTGAGCGAGCGGTCGCTCTCAGGGCGAGGACCCTTACGAGGCGGAAGGGCCAACCCGAAAGACCTCAGAGACCTGGCGCTGGCGTTCGTCCTCCGTGATCGCGCTGAAGGTGGAGCGATCCGCGGTAGACGACGGTGCCGCCGCCGACCGGTCAGGACCACTCTGAACTGTGGCGGACCCTGATGCATCCGTTCGCGTCGGCGCATTTCGCGCGAACCAAAATGCGCTCCGGAGGGAGCAACCGTCTGCGAAATTGTCGTCGGTGCTCGGCCCGCGCAAAGCTCGCACCGGCGGCCAAGATCACAGGAAAGGCTTCAGCGCAGCGAGCTGGTGCGCTTCAAGTCAATCGCCGCCTGTCCTCCGGGCGTGAGTGGGCCGTGGCGAACGACGACTACCTCTGGGTTCCCGCCGATACCGACTTCGTCGCTGACGGGTCGCGCGACATCCTTCACCAGCGCCTGGAAATTCTTGCCTTCGATGCCGGTCTGGAAGTGCGCAAACCAGTTCGCCGCATCGGCGGCTGAATCCGCCATGCAGTGATGATAGAGGGTGTCGCCGTAACGCCGGACTCCGAATTCGCGCATGCTTCTCTCCTCATTCGGGCGCGAGCAAAGATAGGCATCGAGCAGGCTTGCGGCTCGCCCCGCAAAATAGTTCGCCGATGCGTCAGCGCGCGGCTCGGATGGAAGCGGCTCTCCACCAGCCTTCACTGTTGCAATGCTCGCATTGACCCCAGACGCGGTCGATATCCATCCGCTTTCCGTCGCGCTCTTCGATGTGGCTCAAGTGGCGGCTGGTCTCGGTCACTTTTCCGTAGCACCGCGC
Source organism: Deltaproteobacteria bacterium (assembly GCA_005879535.1). Lineage (NCBI taxonomy): Bacteria > Pseudomonadati > Myxococcota > Myxococcia > Deltaproteobacteria bacterium. The sequence continues at coordinate 6,160 of VBKI01000025.1, forward strand.
GCAGCTTGCGATGCCGCGCTCGTCGACGTGACAGTGCGTCGGGTCCACAAAAGCCAGTATATCACCGCAGCTGAACTTCCCGGTCGGCCGGGCGCCTCGTCATGGGCGGCGCACTTACATGGTTGCGACGGCTGGGCTCCGTGGCGATTCGAGCTGGTCGTTGCACCAAGGATCCGGTCGCGCTCGACGAAGGCACGCGGTCTTGTCGTCGCCGTCGAGGCTCAGATCTCGCGCCGATCGCCCGCGCGCACAATCGCTCGCGGACCGGCACTCTCCGTGATCCGCGAGCGGAAGGGCGAGCCCCTCCCGCTCGCGACGCCTGGAACCGGATTGTCAGATGAGTCGGGGAGACACCCGTCTAGCGGGCGCCCAACAACCCGGGCCACACCCGCCGGGTGCACTCGTCGCTGTTGGCGATCACGGTCCCGTCGGCGCCGACGGTCGCCGCGGTGCTCTTGGTGTCGAACGTGCCGCACGAGAGCCCCGAGGGCGCGACGACCTCGACCGAGGGTCCGCCCGAAGCACCCCGCGGGACGATGCGCGAGGTGAACGCATACGCCTTCCTGCCGCGGACGACGCGGAAATCATGATCCGGACGCGAGGCCAGCCAGTCCGGCGGGGACTTCGGCGCGCCGAGAGGCGGAACGACGGCCACCCACTTTCCGTTCTGCATGACGGCGACTCCGCCGCCGATCAACGACTGCAGGATCGGGGGAGCCGCATTTCCCGCGACGAGGACGAACCAGTCGCCAGGCAGGGAGCCGTCAGGGGCGATCCACCGTCCGAGCAAGTCGCCTGCCGGGCGTCCCGCCACTGCGTCACTCGCGATGGTGATCAGGACGTTGCCTCCGTCGTCCCCAGCGGCCGCGCTCGGGGGCGTCGGGGCGGGCGATCCGCCAACGGACGTGGACCATTTTTGGCTGCCTGCGTCGTCGTACCAGACGACACGGCTCGCGCTTCTCAGTCCGCTGCCGCAATACCCCATGAGCAGGACGCCTCCTGCAGAAGTGCGCTGGAGGGTCGCACTGCAAAGGAAGCCGCCGATATTTTGAGACGGTCCCGAGCCGTCAGGAACGAAGGTCCAGAGGTGCAGATAATCGTTCGGCGGATCGGTGGGGTTGCTCAGGCGGTCGAGGCCGAAGAACCCGCTTTCTCGGGGGATCACCGGGCCGTACGCATGCAGCGTTCCGAGATGCGCGCCGCCGCGGTCGTACGTGGCCCAATTCTTCGAGGTGGTCAGGTCGGAGCTGCCGGAGAGGGCGACGTTCCCCGACGAGTCGGAGGTGCCGGCGAAGCCGCACGCCTCGGCTGGCGGAGCGATCGCGATGGAGGTGGCGTTCGGATCCGCGCTCAGGCCGTCGCACTCGTTCGCGACCGTGCCGCCATCCGTTGCGGGACCACCGTCTGTGCCGCCGTCCGTTGCGGGACCCGCGTCGGTGCCGCCGCCGCCGTTGCCTCCCGCGTCGACCTGGCCCGGACCCGTCGATCTGCTCCCGTTCGACGAGCCGCCGCACCGGATGGTGCCGAGCGCGAGACAGACCCCGAACGCGAACACACGCAGTTTCATGGAGTCCCCGACAAAGAAACGTAGACAGGAGCCCGCAGGCGAGCCAGAGGCGGGCGCTCGCCTGGCCGGTCACGTCGATCGCCGGCGTCTCATTTGGTTGGAGCGGTTGGCGCCGGTGCAAACCCACTCGCGAGCATACGCGTCGGTCCACGGCAAGGATGGTTCGGCGCCCAGGCCCGGCAGGACGACCATTTCTGCAAGGGACCGATCGCGTTCGACGATGGCAGCAGGACGTTCCACTTCGGTGCGCCGGGGACTGAACGCGGCTCAGGCGAAATCGGCGGTGAGCAGCGCCGGCAGCTGATTGAGTCGCTCAATCGTACGGACGACGACGCGCGTAGGCGCTTGCTTCCAGTTGAACCATACGGAGGCGATGCCGGCGCGGCGCGGCGCCAGCACGCGCGACGCGGGCCAGGGCGCGGCGAATCGAGGTGCGATCGGAGACGGTGGCGTTGGTGGCAACCGCGATGCGGTAGCGCGGCGCCAACGCCGCCAGCACGGCCGCGGCGCCGTCGATGACGCGCACCTCGGGCCACAACGCCATGGGCGTATCCGCTGGGCCGTCCTCGGACATGAGCGTGTCGCCCCAGTCGAACAATACCCATGCCAGCGGCATCGCCCGAGCATACGTCGGCGACGGGCTCGTCGCGGGCGCGGATCCCGATCGCGTTCGTTTTGGTTTCAAGATTTCCCAGTCTCTGCCCGCGCATCGCGGCGCGGACTCGCGGCCAATATGTCTCGTCTGGAATTCACCTGGCAGCAGTCGCTCATCTGAGCCGAGGTCATTTCGTGCCGCTTCGCGTTCTTCCCCGCGGCGCGGGCCGCCGCGGCGCGATGACGTCGGCAGGCGTCGCCAGCTCGCGTTCCATCGCGTCGACAAGGTCGAACAGCTCGCGCGCCTCCCATGCCCGGTTTCGGGCGCGATCGTCGTCGCGCGCAGTACGCCCGCTTGCGCGAGGAGGGCGATGGCTTCGTTCGCGGCCTGCCGCGATCGCTGCAGGATTTCGGCCGCCGACCGGAGAGTGATGATGGGGTATGCAGGGAGCAATTGAATGAGCGCCTCCGCGCTCGAATGTCTGCGAGGGCGGCCGGCGCGCTCGCGCCAGGCTCCTTGGAGGCTAGCGAGACGCGAACCCAGCTCCGATGCTTTGGCTGCAGCTCGCTCCGCGGCTCGGGCGAAGGCCAGGGACCAGTCTTCGATGCGTCCGTCCCTATAGGCCCTCAGGCCAGCAATGTACGCCCTCGAATCTCCTGCCAGCACCAGGCTCACCGGGGGGACGAATCGGGGCGCGAGCTCGCGCCGCCGCAGTACGACGTGGATGAGCGCGCGGCCGACGCACCATTGCCGTCGGCGAACGGATGGATGGTCTCGAATTGCGCATGCGCGATCGCAGCCTGGACGAGCGCGGGCATGTCGCTCCGGTTGAGAAATGCGGCAAGGTCTTTCATCAAGTCCGGGACGTACTCAGGTGGTGGCGGCAGGAAATACGCCTGCCCTGGGTTGAACCGGTTATCTCCGATCCAGTTCTGAAGGTCGCGGAGCTTGCCCGCGATGCCGGGGGTCGTGGTCGCGAGCATCAGCACGCCGGCATCAGGCGTGGTCCCTTCGTTGCTCGCTCTGATGCCCCTTTTCGCCTTCCTCAGGCTCGCGGCGCATTCCAGATCCGCGCAAGGGCCATTGCAGCCCGGCGTTGGATTGGCGTCCGACACGCGGTTGCTGCGTTGTCACCTCCGCACTACGGGCGGTCCCATGGCAACGATGGGGCGGGCGCTCGCACGCCCCATCGCGTTCGCAGAAGCCACGCCCCCCGCCGGATGCCAGCCCATGGCTTCTCCCGGTCGCGGAACGTAGCTTCTTCCGGGGTCCAGCGTGGGCGACCACGGTCAGGCTCAGCAGCCGCGGCGGCTGGCGGACTTCATCCGCGAGCGCAGGGAACAGATCATCTCGGATTGGGAGGCGCGCATCCGCCGACTCAAGCCGGCCGAGCGCCTCGAGCGCCCGGTCCTGCTCGATCACATCCCGACGTTCCTCGACGACCTCTGCGAGTACATCAGCGAGGTGCGCGCTGGTCTCGACAGCGCACCCTCGACGCAAACTCCTCCCGCGCATGCCCTCGACCGTCTGGAGCTCGGTTACAACATTCGGGAGATCGTCGCGGAATACAGCACGCTGCGGGAATGCCTGCTCGAGCTGGCCTCGCGCGAGCTGTCGCCGGCGCGATTGTCGGCGGAGATGCCTCGGCTGCACGCGGCCATTGATCTGGCGATCTCCGAATCCGTCACGCGCTTCAGCGGCGCGCACGACCGGACGCTTCGGGCACTCGACCGGATCTCGGCGGCCGCGCTCGAGGAGCCCGAGGTGCTCGGATTCCTCAACAAGCTCCTGAGCGTGCTCCTGGAGACGACCCGCGACGTCGACGTTGTGAAGATCATGCTTCGCGAAGGCGAGGACCTCGTCGTCCGCGTCGCCGCCGGTGGCCTCGAGGAGGACCTGCGGAGCGGGTTCCGTCTGCGGGTCGGCGAAGGCTTCTCTGGGAAGATCGCGGCCGAGCGCAAACCCGCGATGGTGTCGCGGGCGGCCGATGCGAACGTCAAGAGCGAGGCGCTGCGGAAGATCGCGCAGCGCGCCCTGTACGGCGTCCCGCTGCTTCATCGCGAAGACCTCATCGGGATCGCGCTGATGGGTTCGACGACGGCCTTTCAATTCTCCGATGAGGACCTGCTCCTCTTCCGGACGATGACCGGGAGGGCGACTGCGCTCATCGTGCAGGGCCAGTGCCTGGAGCGGGAGAAGGCCGCGCGCGCGGAAGCGGAAGGGTTGGCGAAGGAGCTCGAGGCCTCGCTGGCTCTTCGTGACCACGTGATGGGCGTCCTGAGCCACGACATCCCGCAACCCTCTCGGGGTCATCAAGGTCAGCACGGAGTCCCTGCTCGGCCGCGCGAATCTGAGGGAACGTCAACGGCGCGCGGTCGTCCGCATCTCGACCAACACCGATCGCATCGAGCGGATGATCCGCGATCTCCTCGACTACACGCGTGCACGCGGAACTGGCATCCCCGTCCAGCGCGAGCGCACCAAC
>VBKI01000026.1 GCA_005879535.1 Deltaproteobacteria bacterium
CGTGGACGACGCGGGACACGCGCTCATCTCCACGCGGGTGAACACCGACGGCCGCGAGACGATGGCGCTCACCTTCGATTCCAATCCGTACCTGATCCACGACCTGGTGCTCGCCCACGGCCTCGTGGAGTGGGTGACGAAGGGCCTCTACCTGGGCGAGTTCCGTGCGTACACCGCGGCCCAGAACGACGACATCCTGATCGACGATGACATGTACCAAGCCAGCATGTACCCCGGCGGTGTCTACCGGATGACCCCCGACGACCTCGACGCCACGCGCGCCTGGCAGGTCAATGCCAAGGTCACCACCGCAAACCCGGACTTCCGCATCGCCTATGCGTTCAACGGCGCCGGCGGCAGCGACCCGGACAATCCCGACGACCCGCTCACGCTGGCCGTGACCGCGAACAGCGGCGACTTCCAGTGGATCAACCACACCTTCGATCACGAGAACCTCGACAACGTCGACTACGCCTTCGCGTACGCGCAGTTCGATCAGAACATCAAGTTCGCGCAGGCGCACAATTTCAAGAACTTCAGCGTCGTCAACGTGGTGACCCCGGACGTGTCCGGGCTCAAGAACCCGGCGGCGATGCAGGCAGCCTGGGACGTCGGCATCCGGTACACGATCACGGATACGTCTCAACCCGGGTGGGACAACCCGTCGCCGAACATCGGCATCTACAGCACCCTCGTCCCGGGCCTCTTCCACATCCCGCGCAAGCCGACCAACCTCTACTACAACGTCTCCACGCCCGACGACTGGACCGCCGAGTACAACTCCTTCTACACGTCGTACTGGGGCCGGGCGCTCAGCTACAGCGAGGTGCTCGACAAGGAGAGCGCGAACCTCCTCCTCTACCTGCTGCAGGGGAACATCGATCCCACGATGTACCACCAGCCGAACACGCGCGCTTACGACGGCACGCGCACGCTGCTCGGCGATCTCCTGGACACCGCCTTCGGCAAGTTCCGCGCGTACTCGACGCTTCCGATCATCAGCCCCGATGAAGACGTGATCGGCAAGCGCATGCAGAACACGATGGCGCGCAACAGCTCCGGACTGACGGCGACGATCACGCCGGGCGTGGGCGTGAGCTTCACCAGCCCAGTGTCGGTGGAGTTCGCAGTGAGCGGCATCTGCACGGCCACTTCCGAGAGATACGCGGGCAAGTGCATCACCAACGTGAAGGTCGAGGCCGGTCAGACGGTCACCTTCGTCACACTCTGAGACGTCCATGTCCAGTCGCTCCTGTTTCATCCTCGCGGTCGCGGCGCTCCTCGCCGGGTGCGGTCGCGGACGCATCGACAGCTCCACAGGCAGTGCCCAGTTGGAGACCACAAGCGCGAGTCGCGCCCTCGGCCTCGATCCGCCTCCGCTGCCGCCGCCTCCTCCCCTGCCGCCACCTCCTTCGCTCACGCCCATCGTCATCGTCGAGGAACCCATTCCCCAGGCGCCGGTGGCGCCGCCCACCATCGCTTCGATGCCTTTGGGCCCGACGCTTCCGGTCCCGACGCCGGTCCCGCTGCCGTCGCTCTGCGCGGTGACGCGCGTCGCCATGCAGGTCCTGGTGATCGCCGCAACGGGGAACGAGCCGTCGCTGGGCGCCATCCAGCAGGCGCTCGGCTTTCACACCATCCCGTTCACCACCTGGATTGCGAGCAGCAATCCCGGAATGCTCACGCCGGACAAGCTCGCGACGGGGTGCGATGGCAAGTACCAGGGAGTGATCCTGGCGACCGGGAACCTGGCCTTCTCCGCGGACGGCGGCCTGACCTATGTCTCGGCGTTGACCGCGACCGAATGGTTGGCGCTGCGCAACTACGAGTCGACCTTCAAGGTCCGCGAGATCTCCTGGTATGTGTACCCGGGCGTAGACCAGGGCCTCAATCCGCCCTCGTCGGGAGTCGACACCAGCGCCTCGCCCATCAATGCGACGCTGACGTCGGCGGGCCGCAGCGTGTTCACGTCCGTGAATGCGTCGAATCCGATTCCCATCTCGATGGCCTGGACGTACCTCGCCAAGCCGTCGGACCCGAACGTCACTCCGCTGCTGGTGGACGGCGTGGGCAACGCGCTCGCCTCCAGCCGCGTGACCAGCGACGGCCGCGAAACCATCGCGCTGACCTTCGACACGAACCAATGGCTGATCCACGATCTGGTGCTTGCCCACGGGCTGGTGGAATGGGTGACCAAGGGCATGTACCTCGGCGAGTTCCGTGCGTACACCGAGGCCCAGATCGACGACGTCCTGATTGACGACGACCTGTACGTCGGCGGGGCGTTCCGGATGTCCGCTGCCGATTTCAATGCTACGCGCGCCTGGCAGGCCTCACGGAAGGCCACCGCGGGTCCAAACTTCCGTCTCGCGTGGGCGTTCAACGCCTATGGCGCCGACGACAGCGATCCGCTGACCACCGCGGTGACGACATACAGCGGCGACTTCCACTGGATCAGCCACACCTGGGATCACACGAATCTGGACGGGATGGACTACGCCATTGCGTTCAGCGAGTTCGATCAGAATGACGGATACGCCAGGAGCCAGGGGTTCAAGAACTACACCACGATGAACCTGGTGACGCCCGAGATCTCGGGGCTCACCAACCCGGCGGCCATGTCGGCGGCCTGGGACTTGGGCGTTCGCTACACGGTGAGCGACACCTCGCGGGTCGGCTGGGACAATCCAGCGCCGAACATCGGTATCTACAGCACGCTCAAGCAGGGCATGCTGCACATCCCGCGAAAGCCGACCAACCTCTTCTACAACGTCTCGGCACCGTCCGAGTGGGCGGCCGAATACAACTTCCTCTACACCTCGTACTGGGGGCGGGCGCTCTCCTACGCGGAGATTCTCGACAAGGAGGGCCAGAACCTCCTCGTCTACCTGCTGCAGGGAAACATCGACCCCGCGATGTA
>VBKI01000027.1 GCA_005879535.1 Deltaproteobacteria bacterium
GAGAGCGACTGTTCGAGGACCTCGTCCGGGCGGAAGCCAAGGAGGGCGGAGACGGCATCGTTGGCCTGCAGGATCTTTCCCTCGAGGTCGGACACGAACACGGGATCGGGCGCGTTCTTGATCAGGCTCTCGGCGTATGCTCGGGCCTTGTCCAATTCGCGCATGTCGCGAAGGATGCCGATGGCACCGATCACCTTCCCGTCGGTGTCGTGGAGGGCGGAGGCGTTGAGCGTCGTCGGGATGCCCTCGCCGCTCGCGCTCCGCGGGTTGAGTCTGGCGTTGCGGGTGACGCCGCGTTCCACGACTTCGCGGAGTGCCGCCAAAAACTCCCGGGTCTCGGCAGAGGAGATGATGCGCGAGAGCGATTGCTCGATGAGCTCGTCTGGGCGGAAGCCGAGGAGCGCGAAGACGGCGTCGTTGGCTTGCAGGATCTTTCCCTCGAGGTCCGACACGAACACGGGATCCGGCGCGTTCTTGATCAAGCTCTCGGCATAGGCTCTTGCCTTGTCCAGCTCTCGCATGTCGCGCAGGATGCCGATGACGCCGATCGCCCGGCCATCAGGATCGCGGAGTGCGGAGGCGTTCAGGCTCGTGGGGATGACCTCGCCGCCCGCACTCCGAGGGTTGAGGACGACGTTCCGCATGACGCCGCGCTCGACCACTTCCCGCAGCGCCGCCCTGAATTCCCGGGTTTCCTCCGGACTGATGAAGCGGGCCAGCGATTGCTCCAGCACTTCGTCCTGACGGAATCCGAGCAACTGGGAAACCGCATCGTTCGCCTGCAAAATCTTGCCTTCCAGATCGGAGACGAACACTGGATCAGGGGCGTTGGCGATGATGATGTCGGCGTCCAGCGATCCGCGCGATTTGACCCGCCGCCTCTCGGACTCCATGACTTTCGCTTGCATCGCGAGTTCCCGTGGTCCAGCCATCTTGGACCTCCTTGCGAACGGGTTCGTGGGGAGAGAGAAGCCCCGTTCTCGCTGCGCGGGCCGGTCCCATAACATGGCCACGACCTGATCTGCTACACGCCCGCGGCTGCCGTTTGTTCGCTTGCCTGACTGCGACCCACACTCCTGTCGGATTTGTACAGTTTGTCAGGATGCGCGACCCAATGCGCAGCTACCGGCTCGCCGCCATTCCAGGACGGAATCGCGGTCGAGGTGATCGCGCCGAGGCTGGATCGAGGTCCGCTGATCGCTACTGGCAGTCAGGGAACCTGATCGACGCGACGCGCGTGCTCCAGTTGAACGTGCTGGTCGTCAGGTAATACTGATTCGTGTACCAGAACGTGCATCCGTCGGCGTCGATCGCCATGCTGGTGTAGTCGCCCCAGCGACCTCCGCACTTGAGCTGTGAGCCCGTGCCGTTGATGAGGAACGACTCGGTTTCCATTGCGCCCAGCGGGTCGATCGAGGTGCGTCCCGTGTAGCGGATCGACGGGAAGGTCGACGAGCCGCCCGGGCGCACGGGCCCGGAGACGCTGTACCCGAGCGCGATGTTGCCCGCTTTGTCCATGGCGATCGAACCCATCCAGCGGTGATCGCCGTCCGGCGGCGCGTACGTGCCCTGTTGGTAGACGGTCAGCACAGTGGAGTTTTTCGGTGCACGGAATTCGTACCATCGCTCGCCCACCTGGCCCGTGGGCGTATTCACCGAGTGGCTCACCACCCAGCTCTGGTGGTCGGAGAAGTTCCGATAAGCCAGCCTGTACATCAGGCGGTCGCCGAGTGAGTCCAGAGTGTCTGTTCCAGGTTCCGCATCTGGCTGCGGAATGCATGCTCTGTCGCCGCCGCAGGCGAGTTGGAAATTTGCGACGGGAATCGGCATCGTGCCGCCAATGCCGGTAAACGTCGCGTTGCGCGGGCGGGCAAAGTCGATGTCGAACAGATACTTGTAGATGACATTTCCATTGGGCGGAGTGTTATCGATGCTGCCAAGGAACACTTCCGGTTGGCCGCTGGGCGGCAGGACGTCCGCGGAATCGAGGTCGGCGGGCAGCAGGCTGTCGTCGAAGGTGGTTGGGGTCGTAAAGCAGACCTGTTTCGCGCTCTTGCGTCCCGCCAGCATCCCGACCCGGTCATAGGCGCAAACCGTCGCGCCAACGTATCTCGAGCCGTCATTAGTGAAACTGTTAATGGATTGAAAGTAACCGTTGGGCTGGATTCCGAACTTTGGGTAGTCGGGGAAACTATTCTGCCCGTAGGCGAAGCGGTAATAGGTCCCAAGAGCATCAGGCGTGGTCGATACCGCGATGCAGGTCACCCGCACGTTGAAGGTGCCCTGGCTTGCCACCCAGCGGTGAGCGAGCTTGTCGAACTGGATGATGGGGTCACCCTGATTGGCGGTCTCGCAAATGTTGCCAAAACCCTTCCAGAAGTTGTTCCCGTCGAATGGACCGGCGAGGACCGCGCCGCTGCTCTTGTCGAACACCGCGTATTGGAGGTTGACCCACTGCACCACTTGCGTATCGCCGACGGCCAGGTTGGCGTCGCTCGGAGCGCCTTGAACCTTGTAGCTGCCGAAGCCATTTCCGACGCCGAGAACATTCACCCCAGGGACGGCGAGCACCGTCGGAAGTATCGCGGTCTGCAGCGCGCCATCATCCGACGCGGCTTGGCTGGGCACCGCGGCAGCGTTCATCGTCTGCTGCAGCTTCGGTCGACGAATGGGAATCACCCGGCGAGGTGTGTCCGCGCGAGGGGGTGTCGCCATCTCGCGCAGCGGAGCCGAGACGTCCGCGTGCAGCGCTTCATTGACCTCTGGGTTCGTGAGCACCTCGGGCTGGGCCGGTCTGTCAGCCCATGCGGAGGGGGAAAAGACGAAGCTGAACAAGCAGAGGACGGGCGCAGCCCGCGTCATCTGGTTGGCTTGCATGTTGTCTCCTCCGGAAGCGAGGCCGCGCGTGGCGCCCTCGCCTTCATCGTTTCGGTTTCGTACCAAGGCACGCCGGATAGAGGCATGGCAAGGTTAAATTGTCCCGCCTTCACCTGCCTGAAGATCCGCGAGCACCTCTTCTACGTCGGCGAGGTGGAGGCGAGCGGTCGGTTAGCAACGGTGAGCTCCACGGTAGGATCGACCAGGGCCACTTCCGCCGCGATAGCGCCGCTCTAGCGGTGTGCGCCACACTACTTGCCGCCGTTTCAACGGACTGATTTGTACAATCATCGAATCCATTTCCGCACATCACGCCGTATCCGATCGGAAAGAAGTAGCGATGCCGGATGAGAGTGGGTCCAGGTAATCCAGTCCGGATTGCGAAACGTTGGGAACGGCGTTTCTTTTGCTAATAGTTTAGGGATGCGTTCCGTGCGTCCGCGCGGCTTCACCCTGATCGAGCTGGTGGTGGCCATGGCCGTCATCGGCGTCCTCGCCGGCATGTCGGCGGTTGCGCTCGGCCGGATGAAGACGCGCGGCAACTTCTCCAGCGCCAGCGGCGATTTCATCGCCACGCTCCGCACGGCGCGGGCGGAGGCGTTCGCCCGCGGCAATCCTACGGTGGTCGTCGTCGACTCACTGGCAGCCCGCTGGTGGGCCATCGAGGACGTGAACGGGGACTTCTCGCTGGCTTCCTTCAGCCCCTCGACCCCGGCGCCTTCGCCGGACCGGCTGATCTATTCGGGGACGCTGCCGAGCGGGACCAGCTTCGGACCGCTCGACGGCTGGGGATCGGCGCTTCCGCCGCCATACTCCGCGATCCCCACCGGATACCTGAACATCGTCCTCGCCGACGGCGGGTCCGGCGGCGTCGCCGACATCACCGTGGACGGCGGGAGCGCGGCGCCTAATTTCAAGTACTGCAGCTTCTGCGACACCAGCTCGAAGCAGGGAGCGATCACCTTTCTTCCCTCGGGGGGCGCCATCTTCAACGGCGGGCCTCTCGGTGTCGGACAGCAGATCAGCCTGCAGGACGTGCAGTCCGTGGACGGCGGCGTGGCCGGAGCGCCGACCAGCATCATGGATTTCGTCATCGTGGCGGCGACCGGCGCCGCCGAGGCGGTGGCCGTCCGATGATCCCCGCTTGCCACAGGATGGATCGTGGGTTCTCGCTGATCGAGTCGATGGTTGCGTCGGTGGTGATGCTCATCGGCCTGCTCGGCCTGGCCGGGCTGCAGGTCGTCGCCATGCGCGCGAACAACCTCGGCAAGCGCATGGCGCAGGCATCGCTGCTCGCCCAGGACCTGGTGCAGAACATCCAGCTCTGGCAGTACACGGACTCCAGGCTCGTGCCGCAGGGCTCCGCCTCGCCGGCGCACACCGGTCTCTACTCGGACACGAACCACTCGGACATCGCGAAGTTCTGGGACCTGCTGAATACGGCCACACTGACGACCACGGTGGACGGTTCGCCGGTGACGTTCGACTTCACCGACGGCGCTGCAGGCGCCGCCCAGGTGAACCAGCTCGCGGCGAGCTACGCGGGCGTACTCTCGCCGGTGGACACCACGCTTCCCGCCGGGGAGCAGACCATCTTCCAGCGCTACTGGAACGTGTTCCCGGTCGACCTCAACGGCTCCGGCCAGGCGCAGGGAAAACTCATCCAGATCCTGGTGCGCTGGAAGGAGCCGAACTTCGGCTACCGGCAGGTGAGCGCCAGCTTCTACAAGTACGACCCGTCGGGGTTCAACCTGTGACGCGCCGGCAGCCGCGAGGCTTCACGCTCATCGAGGTGACCGTCGGCGCCGCCGTCGCGCTGATCGTCATCGGCATCGTCACTGCAACGTTCCTCTCGCAGCAGCGGTCGGTGCAGGCTCTCGATCTGTCGCGCGAGGCGAGCAACGCCGCCCGCGACGCGATGCTTTCGCTGCAACAGACCATCGCTCGCGCCGGCTACGGCATCGACCCGCGGTACGCCTTCGACTTCCGCAACTACAACTGCCCGAACTGGACCGCGGCGAACCCCTGCCGGGACCGGATGAATTTTCCGGACCAGATCGTCTTCGTCTCGCGCGACCCGGACTACTACTGGGCCGGGACGCCGAGCAGCACCATCGCCGGCTGCTCTCCCTCGTCGCCATGTACCGGGCACGCCTGGCAGGTGAAGGCGTTCGATCCGACCCACGTCACCGTCGCCGCGTCGGCGGGCGACACGTTTCTCAAGGGCCAGCTCGTCGAGATGACCTGCGCACAGGGGAGCAACCCAACCATCGGGCAGGTGGCCGCGACTGCGCAGGCGACGTCAGCGGCGGATCTGCAGCTCACGCTCGATGCGGCCGTCGCGGGCAACCCGTACCGCGCCAACATTCCCGCGGCGCACGACTCGTGCTTCGACACGGCCGGCGTGAGCCTCTTCCTCGTCAACCGCTACCGCTACCACGTCGCGACGGTCAACGGCGATCCCTGGCTGATGCTCGACCGGGGCCTCGACTACAACCAGAACGGCACGACCGCCGAGGAAGGCGCCGGCGGCGCGCCGGACACGGCCGACGAGATTCCCATCGCCCACGGCGTCGAAGGAATGCAGTTCGCCTACCTGCTTCGCCCGAGCACCACGGGCGTGGCGGCTCCCGACAACGGCGGCGACTGGGTGATCGGCAATACGCCGGGCGTCATCGAGGAGCCCGACCCGACGGTGACCGCGCCGACTCTGGTCACCTCCGACACCGACCCGCTGCGCTACAACTTGCACCCGGCGAACATCCGCGGGGTCCGCATCCGTCTGACCGTGCGTTCGCTCCGGCTGGACATCACGCAGCCCTCGGACTGGTTCGGCGATCCGGCGACCCCGCCGGACGGCAGCGCTTCGATCGAGAACTGCGACAACTTCGTCGTGGTCACGCTCGGCCGATACCGTCGCTACTTCAGCTCGGCGACCGTGTCGACCCCCAACCTGGGCTCGAAGGATCCGTTCATCTTCTAAAGGGCCACCGATGCGCTTCGTCCACCACAGGCACGACCGCGGCTCGGCGCTGATCATCTCGATGATCCTGATGATCGTGCTCGCCGTGGTCGGCATCGCGCTCGTCAATCGCACGACCCGCGAGGTCGACGCGGTGGCCTCCAAGCGCCACTGGGACCGGTCGATGAGCTGCGCGGAGGGCGCGCGGCAGATGCTGATGTCGCAGTTCCGCGCCTACGGCGTGAACCTCGTCAATCTCCAGATGCAGAAGCAGATCGGCGACCAGCAGTACGCCTCCGGCCACTATGACAATTTCAACGTCACCTCCGTGTCCGAGGCCGGCGGCACGCCGGGCGGAGCGGTGGGAGGGGACGCCGCGAACCGGATCACCCGGCGGTCAGGCGGCCTGGGCGGCAAGGGCTGGCGCATGACGGTGGTCTGCCGCGACAACGCCCAGGCCACGCACCAGCAGGAAATCGAGTTCCTGGTGAACTTCGGATTCTGACGAGGAGACTATGAACAGGATCAGCGCACTGCTCATTCTCTCCACGGCGCTCGCGTTGCCCGCGGGCGCGGCTCCGCCGGGGACGGACGTTACCTGCTGGAACCGCGACACCGAGCGGATGGACTTCTTCACCAACCCGCCGACGCGCGGAGACAACAACTTCCTCTCCTTCACGGTGTCGGGCACCGCGAACGTGACCATGCTCTACCCGGGAACCGCCTCGATGAAGGCGCTGCCCATCTCGCTGTACGAGTTGCGCGAGCCAGGCGTTGGCGGCGCGGGCAGCGTGCTCGCTCCGAACGGGCAGGGCTGCCAGAACGCCTTCCTCAACAACCTCGATTACTTCATGCCGACCACGGTGGAGCCGCCGGCTGCCTCAGCGGCCTACAGCGGCGCTTATGACAAGTCGAAGCGGTACCCCGAGCCGGAGGTCACTTACGCCGGTGGAGGCGGCCTGGCCGACAACTTCGAGGACGCGACCTACAACGACAAGAAGACGGACTCGACCGGCGGCAAGGCCTGGCGCTACGTGCTCTGGCCGGCCAACGATTCCGGCACTCCGGAGAGCATCGACACGGCCTGCACCAACGCGACCAGCGGCGTGGGCTACGTGTCCAACGATACCGACGACTGCAAGCTCTGCGTCAAAACCACGGGCTACTGGATCAACTACAAGGTGGCGCAGACCGATACCAGCAGCTCGGCGTTGGTGGCCAAGGGCAACTGGCTGAACTACTTCCCGCCAAAATGGGCCACTCTCCGCCTCGCCTACAAGCGGCTGGTGAACGGCCCGCTGCTGAACTCGCTGCGCGAGGGCATCGGCACGCAGAACGGCGCACAGGGCTGGTACCGCCTGCAGAAGATGTTGCCCCAGTCGTGCACCGGGCAGGGTCGACCGAACCAGCGCATCGCCAGCGTGGACGGCGTCACCTACACGAACACCGCCAATCCCTTGGCGGAGATGCTCTTCAACGTGGCCTGGACGGTCAGCTCGATCGATTCGCCACCGCCTTCGACCTGGAGCTTCTTCCCCAACCAGAGCACGCACCCCTCGAGCGAGAACGGGATTAGCAGCGATTCCAACAAGAAGGCGGGCTTCTGCCCCGGCTGCAACGCGGGTTTCTCCGTCCTCATCTCCGATGGCCGCGGCATCGACGGCCGGCCCGGCTGCGACGGAGCAGCGAACATTGCCACACATCCCTGGTGCAACGGATACGATTCGCACGCCGCCTGCTCCGGCCCCACCTCGACCGGCAGTCCCGGCCTGGGCCTCGGCGCGGAAAAGGACGGCGACGACTACCTGAGCCCGAACATGTCGAACGGTGCTGGCCCGGTCCTGACGCAGCCCGGCGCGCCGTACTACACCACTGCCGGTGGGGTCTGCCCCAACGACTTCCTTCCCAGCGTCGCGGCCTGGATGTTCGCGACGAACCTCGGCGGGCAGCCTGGCACCAACCTGCGCCTGTATACGCTCGGCGTCGGCGACAACTACTTCGGCGAGTTGGAGCCGCTGCGGGCGGCTGCCTCCGCGGGCCACGGCCTCTACCTGGACGGATCGAATTTCGCGGCGCTCGAGCGGAACCTCACCCGGGTCTTCCTCGACATCATCTCCAACGCGACCTCGTTCTCCGTGGCCGCGATCACCACGGTTCAGACCCGCGGAACGACGTTCGCCTTCATTCCCCGTTTCCGACCGCTGGGTGGCTCGCA
>VBKI01000028.1:0-10291 GCA_005879535.1 Deltaproteobacteria bacterium
GGATCAGCTCCGTTCCTTTGCCTCGGAGGTGACGCGCGTCGCCAAGCAGGTAGGAACGGAGGGCAAGCTGGGCGCCCAGGCCGAGGTGCCCGGAGTGGCCGGCACCTGGAAGGACCTCACCGACAACGTCAACGTGCTGGCCGGCAACCTGACCCAGCAGGTGCGGAACATCGCCAAGGTGACGACGGCGGTGGCGAACGGCGATCTGTCGCAGAAGATCTCCGTCGAGGCCCGCGGCGAGATCCTCGAGCTGAAGGACACCATCAACACCATGGTCGACCAGCTGCGCAGCTTCGCCAGCGAGGTCACCCGCGTCGCCCGCGAGGTCGGCACCGACGGCAAGCTGGGCGGCCAGGCCGACGTCCGCGGCGTGTCCGGCGTCTGGAAGGACCTCACCGACAACGTGAACTTCATGGCGGCGAATCTGACCTCGCAGGTCCGCAACATCGCCAAGGTCACTACCGCCGTCGCCAACGGAGACCTGTCGCAGAAGATCACCGTCGACGTGAAGGGCGAGGTGCTGGAGCTGAAGGCAACCATCAACACGATGGTCGATCAGCTCAACGCGTTCGCCGCGGAAGTCACCCGCGTGGCCCGCGAGGTCGGCACGGAAGGAAAGCTGGGCGGACAGGCGGAAGTCCCCGGAGTGGCGGGCGTGTGGAAGGCGCTCACCGACAACGTGAACTTCATGGCCCGCAACCTCACCGCCCAGGTGCGCGGCATCAGCAAGGTCGTCACCGCGGTGGCGAACGGCGATCTCTCCCAGAAGCTGACCGTGGACGCCAAGGGGGAGGTAGCCGCGCTCGCCGAGACCATCAACGCGATGACCGACACGCTGTCGACCTTCGGCGTGCAGGTGAGCGGGGTGGCGCGCGAGGTCGGCATCGAAGGCCAGCTGGGCGGCCAGGCGAAGGTCCCGAACGCGACGGGCACCTGGCGCCAGCTCACCGACAACGTGAACCAGCTGGCGGCCTCGCTGACTACGCAGATCCGCGCCATCTCCGAGGTGGCGACCGCGGTGACCAAGGGCGACCTGACTCGTGCCATCACCGTCGGCGCCGAAGGCGAAGTGGCGAAGCTGAAGGACAACATCAACCAGATGATCGTCAACCTGCGTGAGACCACGCAGAAGAACCAGGAACAGGACTGGCTGAAGACGAACCTGGCGAAGTTCAGCTCGATGATGCAGGGCCAGAAGAACCTGGACACCGTCTCGCGGCTGATCATGTCCCAGCTCACGCCGCTGGTCAGCGCGCATCACGGTGCGTTCTTCATGGTCGATCAGGACGGCGCCGCTCCGGTGCTCAAGCTGGTCGCGACCTACGCGTACAAGGAGCGCAAGAGCGTGGCCAACCGCTTCCGCGTCGGCGAAGGCCTGGTGGGCCAGTGCGCGCTGGAGAAGAAGCCCATCCTGCTCACCCGCGTCCCCGCCGACTACATCCAGATCAGCTCGGGCCTGGGAGAGGCGCCACCGCTGAACATCATCGTCCTGCCGGTCCTCTTCGAGGGCGAGGTGAAGGCGGTGATCGAGCTGGCGTCGTTCAACCCGTTCGGCGCCATCCACCAGATCTTCCTCGACCAGCTCACCGAGTCGATCGGCGTCGTGCTCAACATGATCGGCGCGAACATGAGGACGGAAGAGCTGCTGCAGCAGTCGCAGGGCCTGACGCAGGAGCTGCAGACGCAGTCGAAAGAGCTCACCATCCAGCAGGAAGAGCTGAAGCGGAGCAACTCGGCGCTGGGGAAGCAGGCGCTGGAGCTGGAAGAGAAAGCCAAGCAGCTCGAGGAGCAGAACGCGAACATCGAGGTGAAGAACCGCGAGGTCGAGCTGGCCCGCGCCAGCCTCGAGGAGAAGGCGGAGCAGCTCTCGCTGATCTCGAAGTACAAGAGCGAGTTCCTGGCGAACATGAGCCACGAGCTGCGCACGCCGCTCAACTCGCTGTTGATCCTCGCCAAGCTGCTCGCCGACAACAAGGACGCAAACCTCTCCGAGAAGCAGGTCGAGTACGCGAAGACCATCTATGCCAGCGGCGGCGACCTGCTCACGCTGATCAACGAGATCCTCGATCTGTCCAAGGTCGAAGCCGGCAAGATGCAGATCGAGCCGCGGGACATCGCGCTGACCGACCTGCGCGACTACTTCGAGCGGACGTTCCGCCCGGTGGCGGAGCAGAAGGGTCTGCGCTTCGAGGTGGAGATCGCCGCCGGCATTCCCACCTCCATCCGGACCGATCCGCAGCGCCTGCAGCAGGTCCTCAAGAACCTGCTGGCGAACGCGTTCAAGTTCACGGACCAGGGCAAGGTCCGGCTGGTGATGGACACCAGCTACGACCGGACGGATTTGGAGTCCGAGACGCTGCAGCGCGCCGCGAAGGTCCTGCGGTTCTCGGTGATCGACACCGGCATCGGGATCCCGAGGAACAAGCAGAAGATCATCTTCGAGGCGTTCCAGCAGGCCGACGGAACCACGAGCCGCAAGTACGGCGGAACCGGGCTCGGGCTCTCCATTTCGCGCGAGATCACCCGCCTGCTCGGCGGCGAGATCCACGTGCGGAGCGAGCCGGCCGAGGGCAGCACCTTCACCCTCTACCTGCCCGACACGTACGTCGCCGCCGAGGCGGAGGTCGAGTCCGACACCGTCGTGCGCACCCGCGCCCGCATCGCCGAAACGGAGCCGGCTGAAGAAGGCGTCGAGGCGCCGCCGCCGCGGAAGTCCGAGAGTCCGAAGCCAGCCAATTTCCTTACCGAGCTGGCGTCCGGCGTCGCCGACGAGATGGTCTCGCGTCCAATTGAGGACGATCGCGAGCACCTGCGCGAAGGCGACCGCGTGTTGCTGATCGTCGAGGACGATCTCAAGTTCGCGCGGATCATGGTGGGGATGGCACGCGAGAAGGGCTTCAAGGCAGTGGTGGCCACCCGCGGCGATACCGGGCTCGCGCTGGCCAACGAGCTGCAGCCCGTCGCCATCACCCTCGACATCCAGCTTCCGGTGGTCGACGGCTGGAGCGTCCTGGACCGCCTGAAGCGGAACCCGCGCACGCGGCATATCCCCGTGCACGTCATCTCCATCGTCGAGAAGAGCAGGAAGGGCGCAGCGATGGGCGCGTTCGCCTATCTCGAAAAGCCGGTGAGCAAGGAGGCGTTGGAGGGCGCCTTCGACCACATCGCGGGCTTCGTGAACAAGAAGGTGAAGAAGCTGCTGGTGGTCGAGGACGACGTCGTCCAACAGCGCAGCATCGCCGACCTGCTGCGGGGCGAGGACGTCGAGGTCGTCGCGGTGACCAGCGGCAAGGAGGCCCTGGAGCAACTGGAAGGCGGCGGGTTCGACTCGCTGGTCCTCGACCTGCTGCTCCCCGACGAGGACGGCTCGCGTCTCCTCGAGGACATCAAGACCAATCCGAAGTTCCAGGACATCCCGGTCGTGGTCTACACCGGCAAGGACCTCTCACAGAAAGAGGAAGCGCGACTGAAGCGGTACGCCGAGTCGGTGATCCTCAAGAGCGGCTCGAGCTCACCGGAAAAACTGCTCAGCGACACCGCTCTCTTCCTCCATCGTGTCGAGGAGAAGTTGCCGGAGAAGGCCCGGGAGCTGCTGCGCAGCCAGCGCGAGGAGGGCGAGAGCGTGGCGGGCAAGAAGGTGTTGATCGTCGACGACGACGTGCGCAACATCTTCGCCCTCACCAGCGTGCTGGAGAGCCACGGGATCGACGCGGTCTACGCGGAGAACGGCAAGGACGCCATTTCCGCGCTGGAGCGCAATCCCGACGTCGACGTGGTGCTGATGGACGTGATGATGCCCGAGATGGACGGTTACCAGACGATGCGCGCGATTCGCAGCGACCCCGCGCACAAGGCGCTGCCCATCATCGCCATCACCGCCAAGGCGCTGAAGGAGGATCGGGAGAAGTGCATCCAGGCAGGAGCGTCGGATTACCTGCCCAAACCCGTGGAGAACGACAAGCTGCTGGAGCTGATCCGTCTCTGGGCACGCGCATGAAGAGGAAAGTCATCAGCCTGCCGCCACCGCCGGTGAAAATCGGAGGTGGCCGGCACCCCATCGAGGCGGATGCGCCCGCGGCGCGCATCCTGATGGTCGACGACCATCCGCCGAATCTGATGGCGCTCGATGCGATCCTCGATCCGCTGGGTCAGGAGCTTCTCCACGCGCATTCCGGCGAGGAGGCCTTGCGGCAGCTGCTGGAGACCGACTTCGCGCTCATCCTGATGGACGTGCAGATGCCGGGGCTCGACGGCATCCAGACCGCCAAGATGATCAAGGAGCGCCCGCGCAACCGGCACATCCCCATCATCTTCCTCACCGCCATCCACAAGGACCCGGCGTACATCTTCCGCGGCTACAAGGAGGGCGCGGTCGACTACCTCCTCAAGCCGTTCGATCCCGAGATCCTCCGTGCGAAAGTGTCGGTCTTCGTGGATCTCTGGCGCAAGACCGAGCTGCTCCGCCGGCAGGAGGCGATGCTCCGGGCGACCGAGGTGATCGCGGTCGAGAAGCGGGGCGAGCTGCGCTTCCGGGCGCTCACCGACTCGATGCCCCAGTGCGTGTGGGCCGCCCGTGCCGACGGCGAGATCTATTACTGCAACCGCGTCTGGCGCGAATACGCCGGCGAGGAAGCGGGCATCACCTTCTTCGACGCCATCCCCGAGGAGGAGATGGAGGAGGCCCGGCTGGCGGTGGGGAGCGCCATCCGCTCGGGACAGCCCTTGGAGCGCGAGCAACGGCTGCGCCGCAAGGACGGCCAATGGCGCTGGCACCTCTGCCGGCTGGTGCCCGAGCGCGACGAGCGCGGGCGGATCCTCGGCTTCATCTGCACGGCGACGGACATCGATCAGCACAAGCGCATCGAGGAGGCGAACAAGGCGCTGCTCGCCAGCGAGAGCGAGGCCCGCAGGCAGGCCGAGATCGCCAACCGCACCAAGGACGAGTTCCTCGCCACCGTCTCCCACGAGCTGCGCACGCCCTTGAACGCCATCCTGGGCTGGACGCGGATGCTGCGCACGGGCGCGGTGGAGCCGAAGGCGCTCAACCGCGTGCTGGAGACCATCGAGCGCAACGCCCGCGCGCAGACGCAGCTGGTGGAAGACATCCTCGATGTCTCGCGGATCATCGCCGGCAAGCTCCGCATCAACATTCGCAAGACGGACCTGCACACAGTCGCCCGCTCCGCCCTGGACGCGGTCCGGCCGGCCGCCGAGGCAAAGGGCGTGCTGCTCGTCGCCGATCTGCAGCCCGGGTCGGCCGAATTCTGCGGCGATCCGGACCGCCTGCAACAGGTGATCTGGAACCTCCTCTCCAATGCGATCAAGTTCACGCAGAGGTCCGGCAAGGTGGAGCTGCGGATCGAGCGCGTGCAATCCGACGTCCGCATCGGCGTGGCGGACACCGGCATCGGGATCGCGCGCGATGCGCTCGACCACGTCTTCGATCGATTCTGGCAGGCGGACAGCTCCAGCACGCGCTCCCAGGGAGGCCTCGGACTCGGACTCGCCATCGTCCGCCATCTGGTGGAAGTGCACGGCGGGACGGTCCGGGCGGAGTCCGAAGGCGAAAACCAGGGCGCGCGCTTCACCGTGTCGATGCCGGTGCGCGCCGTCGCCCCCGAGGTGGAACCGGAGGCGGCGCGATCCGGGGCCGAACCCGTCGCGCGGCGCGGGACACTGGTTTCCGCCGAGACCCTGCTGGAGGGTGTCGACGTCCTCGTGGTCGACGACGAGATCGACGCGCGCGACCTGGTCGCGGCCGTGCTCGGCAAGTGCGGGGCCAGCGTGCGGTTGGCGAGCACCGTGGATGAGGCCATCGCGCGGATCCGCGAGCGCCGTCCCAACGTGCTCCTCTCGGACATCGGCCTTCCCGGCGACGACGGCTACGAGCTGATCCGCCGCGTCCACGAGATCGACCCGGCCATCCCGGCCGCGGCGCTCACCGCCTATGCCACGCCCCAGGATGTACGGCGTGCGATCGAAGCCGGGTTCCAGGCGCACGTGGCCAAGCCGGTGGAGCCTTCCGATCTGGGGGTGCTCGTCGCCTCCTTGTCGGGCCGCATCGTCGCGGCGCCCACGATCGAGCCGGCGGAACCGCAGGCCAGCGCCGGCTGACGCGTGAAGCTCAACGCCATCGAGTTGCCGCCGCGCGCGCCTGGGCTCTCGCGCACGCTGATCCTCCTGCACGGCTACGGCGCCGACGAGCGCGATCTGCTACCCATCGCCCACGCGCTCGACCCGCGCCTGCGCGCGGTTTCGCTGCAGGGATCCGTCGCGCTCGGCGGGCCGATGCGCGCCTGGTTCAACCTGGAGCAGGACGCGCGCGGCCGCATCACGTTCGATGCCGACGCCGCTCGCGCCGCCGTACGCGGCGCGACCGCCGCGGTCGAGGAGATCGCCGCGACTTCTCCCAGACCGCTTCTGCTGGGGTTCAGCCAGGGGGCGGGAATCGCAGTGGGCGTCGCGTTGCTCCGGCCGGATCTGGCGGCGGGGGTCCTGTCGTTCTCGGGCGTGGCGCGCGCGCTCGAGGACCAGGACCATGCCCCCATGGAGAAGCTGCGGGGTTTTCCCGTCTTCGCCGCGCACGGCCTGGACGATCCCCTGCTGCCCATCGAGCTTGGCCGCGATCTACGCGCTACGCTCGAGGCGCTCGGCCTCGACGTCGAGTGGCACGAGTACCCGATGGAGCACATGGTGATCCCGGAGGAAATCGAAGACGCCCGCAGGTGGTTGAACGCTCGACTGTGATTCCGATCTTGAAATGAGGAGGTCGCGATGGGCGTAGAGATCGAGAGGAAGTTTCTGGTGAGCAAGGACCTCCTCCCCAGGGAGCTGCCGGAGGGCGACGAGCTGGAGCAGGGCTACCTGGGCATGGATCCGACGGTGCGGGTGAGGCTGGTCACCGCGCACGACGGGATCCGCCACGCCGAGTTGACCGTCAAGGGGAACGGTCTCTTGTCCCGGTCGGAGTTCAACTACCCGATTCCCCACGAGGACGCGGAAGCCCTGCTGCGGATGTGCTCGCGCAGCCTGCGCAAGGTGCGGCGCAAGCTCGGGCGCTTCGAGCTCGACCACTTTCGCGAGCGCGATCTCTGGCTGGCCGAGATCGAGCTGGCGGACGAGCGGGAGAGCTTCGAGCGGCCATCGTGGCTCGCGGAGGAAGTCACCCACGATCCGCAGTACTCGAATTCGCGCCTTGCCGCCCCGCGCCGCGCGGGTTAGGCAAGCGCGCCGGAGGCCGTCCATGCGCAGGATCGCCGCGATCGGTTGCCTGGCGCTCGCCTTTGGCGCGCGCGCCGCGGACCCCGACATCAAGTTCGAGAAGTACCAGCTGCAAAACGGGCTGACGGTCATCCTCAGCGAGGATCACCGCCTCCCCCAGGTGGCAGCGGACATCTGGTACCACGTCGGCGCCGCCAACCAGACGCCGGGCAAGAGCGGGTTCGCGCACCTCTTCGAGCACATGATGTTCTCGGGCTCGAGGCACGTGCAGCCTTCGCCGTTCCAGGTGCTGGAGAGCATCGGCGCCTCGGGAATGAACGGCACCACGAACTTCGACCGGACGAACTATTTCGAGGTCGTGCCTTCCAACCAGCTCGCGGCCGCGCTCTGGGTGGAATCCGACCGCATGGGGTACCTGCTCGACACGCTGGACGAGCAGAAGCTGCGGACGCAGCGCGACGTGGTCTCCAACGAGAAGCGGCAGAGCTACGAGAACCGGCCCTACGGCCTCGCCGGCCTGCGCGTCTGCGATCTGCTCTTCCCCAAACCTCACCCCTATTACGAATGCGTCATCGGCGACATCGCCGACATCCAGGCGGCTTCCGCGGCGGATGTCCGGCAGTTCTTCCGCACCTGGTACGGGCCGCAGAACGCCTCGCTCGCGATCGTCGGCGACTTCGATCCCAAGGTGGCGCGGGAGCTCGTCGAGAAGTATTTCGGTCCGATTCCGGGCGGGCCCGCGGTCAAGCGGCCTGACATTCCGCAGGCCAACGTCGGGCGGATGATCAAGGAGACCGTCGAGGACAAGCTCGCCGAGCTGCCGCGGCTGATCCTCGTCTGGAAAGGCGTGCGCCTGTACACCGACGAGGAGCCCGCCGGCGACGTCCTCGCGGACGTGCTCGGCTCCGGGAGGACGTCGCGTCTCTACAAGGCGCTGGTCTTCGAGCGGCACCTTGCGTCCGGAGTGAGCGCCGGTAACGGCAGCTACGGGCTGGGCGGCTGGTTCCAGGTCACCGTCACCGCGGCCCGCGGGCATACCATCGATGAGATCCGTCCGGTGGTCGATCAGATCGTGGTCGAGCTGCAGCAACAGGCGCCGACGAAGGAGGAGGTCGAGCGTGCCCAGCGAAACATCATCGCCAACCAGGTGCGCACGGTCGAACGGATTGGCGGCTTCGGCGGCAAGGCCGACCTGCTCAATCATTATCAGACGTATCTCGGCGACCCCGGATACCTCGCCCGCGATCTCGCCCGCTATCGGGCGGTGACGCCGGCCGCGGCGCAGGCCTATGCGAACAAGTTCCTCATCCCCAACGAGCGCATCGAGCTGGACGTCGTCCCGGCCGCGAAGCGGACGGCGAGCGCCGAAGGAGCGGAGCGGTGAGACGCGCCATCATGGTCGCGGCGCTCGTTGCCGCTTGCAGCGGATCGCGCCAGGAGACGAAGTCGGCCGCGCAGCAGGGAGCCGCCCCCAGCGAAGCGCAGCCTGCTCCGCTGGCGGCGCAAGCGCCTGCGGCCCAATCCGACGGCGGAGTTCCAGTCCAGGTCGGAAAACCGCCACAAAAGGCGCCCGAGCCGGCGGCACCGCCACCCGCAGCCGAGACGGCGCAGGGGTCGCCGAACGCAGCGTCGGAAGCGCCGCTGATGCCGGACGCAGCCTTTCGCGTTCAGGCCCCACCCCCGCTCGCGCAGCAGCCGCACTTCGATCCGCCGGTGCCCATCGAGCGAAAGCTCAAGAACGGCGCTCGCGTCCTGATCGTCGAGAACCACGCCGTCCCGCTGGTCGCCATCGGCGTCCGCTTCCTCCACGGAGTCGATGCGGATCCGAAGGACAAGCCAGGGCTCGCGGAATTCGTCGCCGACATGGTGGACGAGGGCACGAAGAAGCGGCCGGCGCAGAAGCTGGCGGAGGAGATCGAGGACCTCGCCGCGCACCTCGGCGCCGGCGCGTCGCTGGAGACGGCGAGCGTCAACCTGAACTGCCTCACCGAGACGCTGCCCAAGGCCCTGGAGCTGCTCGCCGACGTGGTGGAGAATCCCGCCTTCCGGCAGGAAGACGTGGAGCGGGTTCGCATCCTGAAGCTGACCGCGCTCGAGCAGAAGAAGGCGAGCCCGGGGGCACTCGCAGCGGATCAGGCCTCGCGCATCCTCTACGGCGACAGGCACCCGTGGGGGCAGCCCGCGGGAGGAACTCCCGAATCGGTCGGGTCGATCACCGCCGCGGACCTCGCCGCGTTCCACGCGAAGTGGTGGGTCCCGAACGACGCGGTCATCTCGGTGGCCGGCGACGTGAAGCCCGCCGAGATCGTGCGGCTGCTGGAGGAGAAGTTCGCTTCCTGGAAGCCACACCGCGTGCCCGCTTTGTCGCTTCCGCCGTTCCCGAAGCTCAACCGGCGCGCGATCGTCGCGCTGGAGAAGCCGGGCACCACGCAAGCGCAGGTGTGGGTGATCGGACGGCTGTTCAAGGCGACCGATCCCGACGCCATCCCCATGCGCGTCGCCAACCTCACGCTGGGCGGGCTCTTCACCAGCCGGCTGAACATGAACCTGCGTGAGAAGCACGGGTACAGCTATGGCGTGAATTCGTCGGTTTCCCTCATGCGCCGGAGCGGGTCGTTCGCCGCGCGCGGCGGGATCGTGGCGAAGAACACGGTCGAGGCCGTCGCCGAGTATGAGAGCGAGCTGCGCACCTTCTCGAACGGCCAGGTGTCCGATGCGGAGCTGGCGGCGGCGAAGGAGGCGCTGATCCGGGGGCTACCGGCGGCGCTGGAGACGAATGATTCGGTGTCCGCGGCGATGGGCAATCTCGTTTCCCTCGGACTCCCGCTCGACTACTACAGGACGTATGCGGACAGGGTCGGCAAGGTGTCGCGGGTGGAGGTGAAGCGGGTGGTGACGAAGTGGGTAACGCCCGCGCGTTGGCCGGTGGTGATCGTGGGTCCGGTCGCGCAGAGCAAGGAAGCGCTGGAGAAGCTCAACCTGGGGCCGGTCTCGATCGCGCCGGCGGTCCCGGGAGCAAAGCCGTCCGCCTCGACGCCCTGATCGGGCTGCGTCTAGAGCGCGCGGCGCA